>JAFAIV010000237.1 GCA_019236545.1 Actinomycetota bacterium
GGTGGCGTGCGCGAGCTGCTGCGGCATCGTCCAGTAGAGGGTGCGGGCGTTCCCTCGGGAGATCGTCTCGCCGTTGAGCTCGATCTCCAGCTCGATGTCGAGGGCCCAGTCGCGCCCGCCGGCGAGGTGTGGCAGCGGCGGCGGCTCCTGCGGACGCGCCTCGACGCGCGCGTCCTCGAGCAGGGCGAGCGGCGTCACCCACGCCGAGATCGACGTTTGGAGCGACTTGCCGAGGAACGGGCCGAGCGGCTGGTACTCCCACGCCTGGATGTCGCGCGCGCTCCAGTCGTTCACGAGCACGACGCCGAAGACGTGGTCGGCGAACGCGTCCACCGGCACCGGCTCGCCGAGACGGCTCGGGACGCCGACGACGAAGCCCAGCTCCAGCTCGACGTCGAGGCGGCGGCTCGGCCCGGCCTCCCCGGCGCCGAGCTGGCCGAACGGCCGGACGACGTCGGTGCCGGAGACGACGACCGTGCCGGCGCGACCGTGGTAGCCGACGGGCAGCCAGCGCCAGTTCGGCAGCAGCGGCTCCTGGTCGGGCCGGAACATGCGGCCGAGGTTCGTCGCGTGCTCGAGCGACGAGTAGAAGTCGACGTAGTCCGCGACCTCGAACGGGAGGCGCGCGGCGCTCAGCGGCAGGCGGGGGCCGTCGTGGCTCTGGGCGGCGTCGATCGCGTGCCGCCACGCGGCCGGCCCTTCGGCCATCAGCGCGTTGAGGGAGGGCTGCGCGAAGACGCCGCCGAGGCCGGAGAGGTCGACCGCCTCGCCGCCGTCGCGCCAGAGCAGCCCGCGATCGCTCGCGCCGAAGCTCACGGCAGCACCCCGAGCGCGACGAGCTCCTCGACCGGCTCGAAGAACGAGCAGCTCCCGATCGACGCGAACAGCTCGCGCCGCGTCCGCGCCAGCTCGTCCGGGCCGGCCTCGCGCCCGTCCCAGCGGAACGAGCCTTCGTCGAGCTCGAACGACCCGGGCGGCGCCGCGAGTGCCGCCTCCTCGTCGCCGAAGACCGCCGCCGCGAGGAGGTTGAGGAATCCGTGCTCGCCCTGCGGCGTCGGGTACGCATGGTGGAGCCCGGCCGTCGCCTTGAAGACGAGGCCACGCTCGCGGCAGCCGCGGACGAACCCCGCCAGCTCCTCGACGGACGGAACGCGCGCCCCGCCGCAGCGCACCTTCGCGCGCGTGCCGCGCGCGGCGACCTCGTCCAGGTCGACGCCCTCGAGGTAGACGACGCCGTCGTGCCGCTCGACGCCCGGGGACACGACGGCGAGCTGGCGCCCTTCGACCTCCGTCCCCTCCGGCACCACGAGCCGCCCGAGCAGCCACGCGTGCTCGCTCGCGCGCGCACGCTCGTCCTCGGCGAGCGCCTCGCCGAGCGGCAGGCTCGCGGGCGGGAACATCGCCGCGTGGTCGAACAGCCCGGTCAGGAGCGCGCGGCGGGAATCCATCGGGCGGAGGCTACTATCGAGAGCGGGTCGGGCCCCGCGCAGCGGAGGCGTTGCGAACCGCGTCAGGTCCGGGAGGAAGCAGCGCTAAGCCTCGTCCTCCGGGTGTGCGGTGTGCCCGGCCCTCTGCTTGAATCGACACGTGGCTGCGCTCTACCGGAAGTACCGCCCCCAGACCTTCGACGACGTCGTCGGCCAGGAGGCGGTCGTCCGGACGCTGAAGAACGCGATCACGTCCGGCCAGGTGCGCCAGGCCTACCTCTTCGCCGGGCCGCGCGGCACCGGCAAGACCTCGATGGCGCGCATCCTCGCCAAGAGCCTCAACTGCGCGCAGGGCCCGACGCCGAGCCCGGACGGCACCTGCCACGCCTGCGTCGCGATCGCGAACGGCACCTCCCTCGACGTGATCGAGATGGACGCCGCCTCGCAGCGCGGCATCGACGACATCCGCGAGATCCGCGACCGCGTCGTCCTCCAGCCGGTCGAGGGGCGCTACAAGGTCTACATCCTCGACGAGGCGCACCAACTCACGGACGCCGCCTGGAACGCGCTCCTGAAGCTGATCGAGGAGCCGCCCCCGCACCTCGTCTTCGTCTTCTGCACGACCGACCTCTCGAAGGTGCTGCCGACCGTGCGCTCGCGCTGCCAGACCTTCGTCTTCCAGCGGCCGCGGCTGCAGGAGCTCGTCGCGAAGCTGCGGAAGATCGCCGACGCCGAGGGCCTCGACGTGCCCGACCAGGCGCTCGCGCTGATCGCCCGCGGCGCGCGCGGCGCCTACCGCGACGCCGAGTCGACACTCGACCAGCTCGCGGCCGCGACCGAGGGGAAGATCACCGTCCAGACCGTCCTCCAGCTGCTCGGCACCGTCGAGGAGGAGGCGCTCTTCCGCCTCTGCGACCTCGTCGTCGACAGGGACACCGCCGGCGCGCTGACGTTCATCGAGGAGCTCTCGGAGCAGGGCCACGACCTCGGCCGACTCGTCACCGACCTGATCGAGCACCTGCGCCACCTGATGCTCGTCCAGCACATGGGCGAGGTGCCCGAGGCGGTGCCGGTGACCGAGGAGACCCGGGAGCGGCTGCGCGCGCAGGCGAACCAGCTCGGCGAGCCGACGGTGATCCGGCTGATCGACCTGCTCGCAGTCGCGGTGGACGACATGCGCCAGGGCGGCGACCCGCGCCTCCCGCTCGAGCTCGCGATCGTGAAGGTGACGCGGCCCGCGGCGGACCTCTCGCGCGAGTCGATCTCGTTCCGGCTCGAGCGGCTCGAGCAGGGCGCACCGCCCGCGCCTGCGGCTCCGGCCGCTCCCGCGGCTGCCGCGACTCCTGCTCCGCCCGAGCCGACTGCAGCGGTCGTGGCCGCCGAGCCCATCGCCGCGCCCGACCTCGACCTGAACCAGCTCCAGGACGCGTGGGCGCGCACCGTCCTCCCGGCGGTCGAGGAGCGCGGGGGCATCCCGACGGCGTCGCTGCTCCGGGAGGCGCACCCGTCCGCGCTCAGCGGCAACACACTCACGCTCGAGTTCCCGGCGACCGCGACCTTCCATCTCGCCCAAGCGCAGGAGCCGAAGCACGCGACCGTCCTCGCCGAGGCGCTCTACGACGTGACCGGCCGCCGCCTCTCGCTCGCGTTCGCGGTCGGCGAGGAGATCGAGGCGGAGGCGGAGCCCGAGGGCCCCGCCGGCGAGGAGCGCATCCTCGAGCTGCTGAAGGAGACATTCGACGCGCGCGAACGGGGGGAATGACCGGTGTCGTTCGACATGAACAAGCTGATGCAGCAGGCCCAGCAGATGCAGGAGCAGGTGCAGAAGATGCAGGAGGAGGCCGCCAACGAGACGGCGCAGTCGTCGGTCGGCGGCGGCCTCGTCAAGGTGACGGCGAACGGCGCGGGCCAGGTGCTCGCGATCGAGATCTCGCCGGAGGCGATCGACCCGGAGGACCCCGAGGCGCTCGGCGACCTCGTCCTCGCCGGCGTCAACGAGGCGCTGCGCTCGGCCCAGGCGGCCGTCGAGGCGAAGGCGCAGGCGCTGATGGGCGACCTCGGGCTGGGCGGGCTCGGCCTGCCGGGCCTCGGTGGCTGAGCCGCCCCACCACCGTCGCCGCCTCCGAGGCCACACCATCGTCTCGAACTGGGTCTGGGCCGCGATCGTGCTCGCGCTGACCGGCGTCGTGATCTGGGGCTGGGCCTTCGACTTCCAGCCCCACTAGCTTCCGCTGCGCTTTCCGCTCGCTGGCTGCGGCCGGCTGCACCGGCCGCGAGGCCCGTCCGAGTCGGACCAGTACCCTCCCTCCCTGATGCTGAGCCCATCCGTCGACAACCTCGTCGCCCAGCTGACGCGCCTGCCCGGGATCGGGTCGCGCACGGCGCAAAGGCTCGCGTTCCACCTGCTCCAGGTGCAGAAGCAGGAGGCCAACGCGCTCGCGGAGGCGATCGTCGAGGTGAAGGAGCGCGTCCGCTTCTGCCGCGAGTGCGGCAACCTCACCGAGGAGGAGCTCTGCTCGATCTGCCTCGACGCGCGCCGCGACCGGACGACGATCTGCGTCGTCGAGCAGCCCGTCGACCTCGTCTCGCTCGAGCGGACGGCCGAGTACCGCGGCCTCTACCACGTCCTCGGCGGCGCGCTCTCGCCCCTCGACGGCGTCGAGCCCGAGCACCTGCGCATCGACGAGCTCCTGCACCGGGTCGAGCGGAACGGCGTCGCCGAGGTCGTCCTCGCCACGAACCCGAACATGACCGGCGAGGCGACGGCCGCCTACCTCGCCGACCGGCTGCGCGGACGCGTCCGCGTCACCCGCCTCGCGAGCGGCCTCCCCGTCGGCGGCGACCTCGAGTACGCCGACGAGGTCACGCTCGGCCGCGCGCTGGCCGGGCGCAGGGAGATGTAGCGCAACCGGGCAACGCGGTCGCGCGTTGTTCTCTCGTCCCGCAACGGAGGAGAGAGACATGGGAATCGGAGTTGCGCTCATCCTGATCGCCATCGGCGCCGTCCTCGTGTGGGCGACGTCCGCCGCGACGATCGGCTGGATCCTGCTCGCCGTCGGCGTCTTCGGGGTCATCCTCTCGATGGTCTTCTGGTCGAGCTGGGGCGGCTTCGGCGGCGCGCGCAGCGAGACCGTGATCGAGGAACGCCGCTACTAGAAAAGGCACATCCGGGGCCCCGGCCCGTTCGGGGCCCCACCTACACTTGGTCGCGTGACCACGACCGAGTTCGAGGCAGTTCCGGAGGTCGCGGCCGACGCCGTCGCGCGCGGGCGCGACCTGATCGTGATGAAGTTCGGCGGCAGCTCCGTCGCCGACACGGACAAGATCAAGGGCGTCGCGCGCCGCCTCGTCGCCGCCCGCGAGGCCGGCAACCGCGTCGTCGGCGTCCTCTCCGCGATGGGCGACACGACCGACGAGCTGATCCGGCTCGCCCACGAGATCTCCGACCGTCCGCAGCCGCGCGAGTACGACATGCTCCTCTCGGTCGGCGAGCGCATCTCGAACGCGCTCTGCGCGATGGCGATCACCGACCTCGGCTACGAGGCGATCTCCTTCACCGGCTCGCAGGCCGGGATCGTCACCGACACCGTGCACGGGAAGGCGAAGATCGCCGAGGTGCGGGCGGCCCGGATCAACGAGGCGCTCGACCAGGAACGGATCGTCCTGGTCGCCGGCTTCCAGGGCGTCTCGGCGGACTCGCACGACGTCACGACGCTCGGCCGCGGCGGCTCAGACACGACGGCCGTCGCGCTCGCCGCCGCCCTCGGCGCGCAGGCGTGCGAGATCTACACCGACGTCGAGGGCGTCTTCACGGCCGACCCGCGTATCGTCCCGAACGCGCGCCGGCTGGCCGCGGTCACGTACGAGGAGATGCTCGAGCTCGCGGCGAGCGGGGCGAAGGTGCTCCAGCTACGCTCGGTCGAGTTCGCGCGCAACCACGACGTCCGGCTCCACGTCCGCTCGACCTTCTCCCAGGCCGAGGGCACGTGGATCGTCGACGAGGAGGACGAAGTGCTGGAGAAGGCCATCATCAGCGGCGTGGCCCACACGGCCGTCGAGCCGCTGTACCGCGTGCGCGAGATCGACGCGGCGACGCTGTTCCAGCGCCTCGCCGACGCGAACGTCAACGTCGACACGATCCTGCAGGTCTCGACCGACGAGATCGTCTTCAGCGCGCCGGCGGAGGACGCCGACGCCTGCGAGGACGTCCTCGGCCAGCTCGGCGTCGAGTGGTCGATGCGCGAGGACCTCGGCAAGGTCTCGCTCGTCGGCGCCGGAATGAAGAGCCACCCCGGCATCGCGGCGAAGACGTTCGCGACGCTCGAGGGCATCGGCGTCGAGTCGAAGGTCATCTCCACCTCGCCGATCAAGATCGCCTGCCACGTGCGCACCGAAGAGGTGCCGCGCGCGGTGGCCGCCCTCCACGACGCGTTCGAGCTGGAGGTCGCGTGAAGGACACACGGATCGGCGTCGTCGGCGCGACCGGCGCCGTCGGCTCGGTGACGCTGCGGATCCTGCGCGAGCGCGGGCACGAGCGCGTGCGCGCGTTCGCGTCGGCGCGCTCGGCCGGGACGGAGCTCGAGGGCGGGCTCGTCGTCGAGGAGGCGACGCCGGACGCGCTCTCGGCGGGCGACCTCGACGTCGTGCTCTTCTCGGTCGGCACCGCCACCTCGAAGGAGCTCGTCCCGCACGCGGTCGCCGGCGGCGCGCTCGTCGTCGACAAGTCGAGCGCGTACCGGCTCGTGGACGGCTACCCACTCGTCGTCCCGGAGGTGAACGCAGCGCGCGCACTCGACGCAATCGACACCGTCCGCGTCGTCGCGAACCCGAACTGCTGCACGATCCCGCTCACCTGCGTCCTCAAGCCGCTGCACGACGCGGCCGGGCTCCGCGCGGTGCGCGTCTCGACCTACCAGGCCGTGTCCGGCAAGGGCGCACAGCGCGCGCAGCAGCTGCTCGACGAAGCACCGGCCGACCACGACCTCTGGCTCGACTGGAGCTGGGAAGGCGACGAGACGGACGAGGAGGCGAAGATCCGCGCCGAGGCGCAGAAGATCCTCGAGCTGCCAGGCCTCCCGATCAGCGCGAACACGGTGCGCGTCCCAGTCGTCGTCGGCCACGCCGAGGCGGTCTGGCTCGAGACGGAGGAGCCGCTGACGCCGGCGCAGGCCGAGTCGATACTCGCCGGCGCCCCCGGCGTGCGCCTCGTCGAGTTCCCGTCCCCGCAGCAGGCGGCGCAGACCGACGACGTCCTCGTCGGACGCATCCGCCCCGACCGCGCCGGCGGCGACAACGGCCTCGCGCTGTTCATCGCGTGCGACAACCTGAACAAGGGCGCCGCACTGAACGCGATCCAGATCGCCGAGCTCATCTCCGAGCCGGCGCGCGCGGCCGCTTAGCTCTCGGCTGCGTCGAGCCTCGCCTGGATGCGCTCGATGAGCGCGCGAACCTCGTTGCGGATCTCGAGCAATGCGACCCGCGCCTCAGGCGAGATCTTCTTCTTCGCCATCCTCGTCGTCGTCCTCTCCAATTCGCTCTTTCGGCCGCGACGGCTACGGCCGCTGCGGCGCGGGCGCGGGCAGGAACGCGTCCCGCACGACGCGGAGGACGGCCTCGCGCTTGCCCTCCTCGACCGGCTGCAGGCCGCCGAGCTCCAACCGCGCCAGCTCGACGCGCCCGAGCGCTCGCACCGGCATGAAGCCGAAGTCGGCGAGGAAGTCGGCGGGGAAGATCGTCCGGTGGACGTGGAAGCGCTCGAACTGCGTCTCGCCCTCGGGGTAGCGGTACGCGAACGCCTCGAGCGCGCGGGCGCCGCGGTCGCGCGCGTCGCCGATCGCGGTCAGGAAGAGCGACTGCATCACCCACGGCCGCGACGGGTCGGTGAGGTAGGCGCACGTCAGGAGCACGGCGTCGTCGCTCGGCGGGCCGGCCGGCAACTCTCGCGCGCGCGGGAAGGCGTCGGCCGGGCCGTACTGCATCGAGCCGAGGACGCGGCCGTCGTCATCGGTGTAGACGGTCCCCCACGCGCCCCACTCGTCCTCGACACCGCGGATCCACTTGCGCTTGTCGAGGCTGCGGCCGCTCCGCGTCTGCCACCAGATGCACTCGTGGCAGACGGTCGGCGCGATCTCGAGGGTCGCGCCGGTGAGCTCGCGGATCGTCGTCGTCACGGCTTCGCCACCTCGTCGACGACGACGTCCACCGTCGCGGGATCGACGTCGGCCATCGACCGGAGGTACTCGCGCACGCGCGCCTGCACGCCGCGGCCGAGTTCCGGGATCGACGCGCCCCACACGACCTCGAGGTGGAGCTCGACGCGGATCGCCCCGTCGGCGTCCGTCACCTTCACGCCGCGCCTCCCCGGCACCGGGCTCTCCGCGACCGCGCGCACGCCTTCGACCTCGCGCGCGGCGTCCGCCGCGTAGCGCGCGATGATGTCGGTGGAGATCGAGGCCTGCCCGGCCACGGCCTCAGGTTATCCCGTGGTCAGCACGAGCTCCGTCGCCTCCGGCCGCGAGGCGAACCGGAACGGGACGAAGGTCGTACCGAGGCCGGGCGAGACGTGCATCACGCCGGCGGGCCGCCGGTAGACGCCGACCTGGTAGCGGGCGTTCGAGTGCGCGAGCCGCACCTTCCCGCCGGGGTACGGGACGCTGATCTGGCCGTCGTGCATGTGGCCGGCGAGGACGAGCTCGAAGCGCCCCGGCTCCAGGTAGTCGAGGACGCGCGGGTAGTGGCAGAGCAGGATCCGGAAGTCCGCCTCGCAGGAGAGCGAGTTCGGGTCGACCTTCGCGATCCGCCGGACGATCAGCTGCGGGTCGGTGCCCGCGATCCAGACCCGGCGGCCGCGCAGCTCCAGCACCCGGCCCTCGTCGCGAAGCAGCGTGGCCGGCTCGAGCTCGCGGAGGTTCGACGGGCGCGCCGCGGGATCGCGCGAGAGCGCGAGGTCGTGGTTCCCGAGCACGGCGAACACCGGCTTCGGGAGCCGCTCGACGAGCGAGCGCAGCTGCGGCTCCGAGTCGGGGTACGTGAGCAGGTCGCCGGTGACGACGACGAGATCCGGCCGCCGCTCCGCCGCCCAGTCCACCGCGCGCTCGACCGCCGCCACGCCGCGCGACGCCGGCCCGAGGTGGAAGTCGGAGAGGTGCGCGATCCGCAGCCCGTCGAGCTCCGGCGGCAGCCCCGGCACGGCGAGCTCGAGCGAGCGCAGCCGCGGCCAGCCCGCCTCGAACCAGCCCCAGCCGACGGCGCCCGCCGCGGCGCCGGCGAGCCCGCCGAGGACTCGGAAGAGGCTCAGACCTCGAGCCGCTCGAGCGCCGGCCGCGGGTCGACGATGTGGCGCTTGAACTGGAGCTCGGCCTGCTCGAGCCCGGCGGCCACGCCGACCAGCTGCGCGAGGTGGAGCACCGGCATCTGGAACTTCCGGCCGGTCGACGCCTCGAGCTTCTGCTGCCAGGCGTCGAGCGAGAGGTGGCAGAGCGGGCACGGCGTCACCATCACGTCCGCGCCGGCCTCGATCGCCTGCTCGACCGGCTGGATGACCTCGCCCAGCGCCGTCTCCTCGCGCGCCGCGATGATCGGGAAGCCGCAGCACTTGACCTTCGCCGGGTAGTCGATCGCCTCGCCCCCGCACGCCTCGATGATCCGCTCGAGCGACCACGGCCGGTCGGGATCCTCGAAGCCCATGATCTTGGACGGGCGGAGGATCTGGCAGCCGTAGAACGGCGCCACCTTCAGCCCCTTCAGGCCCTTGTGGGCGACCGACTTCAGTGCGTCGTAGCCCTCGCCTTCGGCGATCTCCCAGAGGAAGTGGCGCACCTCGATCTTCCCGGAGTACGGCGGGACGCCGACCGAGACGAGGTTCTCGTTCACGCGCGCGAGCAGCTCCGAGTCGCCCTGGAGCATGAAGTTCGCCTGGCGCAGGTTGAGCGTGCAGACGTTGCAGACCGTCATCAGCGTGTCGACGCCGGTCGCCTCCGCGTACGCGAGGATGCGCGCGTTGAGGTGGAGGTAGTAGTCCGGCTCGGCCTCGTGGATGTCGCCGGCGCCGCAGCACGTCACCGACTCCAGCTCCACCAGCTCGATCCCGACCATCGGCGCGAGCGCCTTCGTCGACGTGTCGAGCTCCTTCGCCGACAGCGACGCCAGACAGCCCTTGTAGTACGCGACCCGCTTGCGAACGCCCTCGACCGTGCTCACGCCTCCGTGCCCCTTCCCTTCGTCGGTTCCTGGCCCGGCGTGACGTCCGCCTGCGTCAGGCTTCCCTGGCCCTGGTTCGCGCCGCCCTGCACCTGGCCGTCGTTCTCGCCGGGGAGGTACGGCCGCGGCGCGGCGCCGGGCCGCGCGTAGATCTGCTCCAGCTGCTCGTCGCCCGAGTGCCCGTGCGCGAGCCGCGCCAGCGCGCGCTCGCCCTGCACGTGCCCGAGCGCGCCCAGGCGCCCCTGCGAGCGGACGACCTTGTGCAGGTTGCGCGCCTCGCCGACGTTCTTCGCCGTGTGCGGGAACGGGATCGGGCGCACCTTGCCGTGCTTCGCGAGCGAGTAGCCGAACTTCAGCTGCTTGATCGCGGAGACATAGCCCTGCGTCTTCGGGATCAGCTCCTCCTCGCGCAGCCAGCCCGTCGTCTCCGCCGAGCGGACGAACCACTTCGCGTGCTTCGCGCCCATGTCGCGGTCGATGCCGAGGCGGATCGACTCGGCCCCGAGCTTCGCGATCGCGTCGCGCGGGTCGACGCCCTTCGGGCAGCGCTCGTTGCAGAAGTAGCAGCGCGTGCAGTCCCAGATCACGTGCTCGCGGTTGTACGACTCGAGCCGCTCGACCGTCGCCGCGTCGCGCGGGTCGCCGACGAAGCGCATGCCCTTCGCGAGCGCCTGCGGGCCGAGGAACTCCGGATCGGACTCCATTGCGTTGCACTCCGAGACGCAGCAGCCGCAGTTGATGCAGAGCGCCTCCTTCTGGATCGCGTTCATCCGGTGCTGCGAGATCCGGAACTCCTTGTTCATCGGCGGCTCCTCGTAGCCCGGCTTGAGCGACGGGTT
>JAFAIV010000310.1 GCA_019236545.1 Actinomycetota bacterium
GACGCGCAGGAGGCGGCGCCAGATCGGACGCCAGGCGAAGTAGCTCGTCGTCGTGCCGAACGGCTGCGCCTCGCCGAAGATCGTGGCGGCGCCGGTCGCGCCCACGCCTCGCGCGAACTCGGCCACGAGCCGCGACTTCCCCATGCCTGCTTCGGCCGAGATGCCGACGACGCGGCCGTTCCCCGCCTCGGCGTCGGCGAGCGCATCCTGGAGATGGAGGAGCTCGGCCGAGCGGCCGACGATCGGCAGCGTGTAGCGCGTGACGCGCCGCGAGCGCCGGCCCGTCGTCCCGGTCAGCGCGAACGCCGGCACCGGACGCGCCTTCCCCTTCAGGGTCAGCGGCTCCAGCTCGCGCCACGTGAAGCCGGCGCCGGCGAGGCGCTGGACGAACTGCGAGACGTACGCCTCGCCGCGCGGCGCGTTGGTCATCAGGCGGGCGGAGAGGTTGACGTCGTCGCCGAGCGCGCCGAAGGCGCGCCGCGCCGGGTGGCCGTACGTGCCCGTGAGGAGGCGCCCATGCGAGATGCCGACGCGGATCCCGCGCGCCGCCGTCGTCTGCTCGAGGGCGAGAAGCTCCAGCGCGGCCGAGCACGCGCGCGCCGCGTCGTCCTCGTGGGCGACCGGCGAGCCGAAGACGCCGAAGAGGTACGCGCCCTTGTCGCCGATCGTCAGCGTGACGACGTTCCCGCCGTACGAGTCGAAGATCCGCTGCGCGCCGGCGACGAAGGCGTCGAGCTTGGCGAGCGCGTCGGGATCCTCGTCGTAGTCGATGCCGCCGAAGTTGACGAAGACAGGAAACGCCGGGCGGAGCTCCGCCAGGAACTCGCCGCGACCAGCGGAGAGCCGCTCGTGGACGACGGGGAGGAGCCACGGCCGCGCCAGCTCCTCTGGCAGCGCGTCGTCTCCGGCCGGGGGCGCCGCGGGCACGTCGACCGGCAGCCCTGCGACGACCGCGGCCGAGCCGAACGCGACCTCGCGCCGCTCGCCGAGCTCGACGCGGCCCGCGAGCGCCTTCGCCGTCGCCGGCCCGAGCACGACCTCGCCGCGCTCGCAGACGTGCTCCACCTCGGCGAGCTCGTCGACGATCGCTCCCGCGAGCACGTCGACGAGCTGGATCGACGGCTCGCCGACGACGCCGCGCCGCGCCGTGCCGGCGGTCACCGCCGCCTTCAGCTCGAGCTGGAACCGCGCGCCGGCCGGCGTCACGACCTCGCCCTCCCGGGCGATCGCCTCCTGCATCGCGAGCGCGGCCGCCACGGCGCGCAGCCCGTCGTCCCCGTCGAGCCAGCACGTGATCGCGTCGCCGCTGAAGTAGATGACGTCGCCGCCACGCGCGTGCAGCTCGTCGATCAGCGCCTGGAAGACGCGGTTCAGGCTCGCCGTCAGGAACTCGGACGCGCGATGGGACCCGAGCTCGTCCGCGAGCGCCTCGGTCAGCGGCGTGAAGCCGGAGATGTCCGCGAAGAGCGCGGCGCCGGTGACGCGCGTCGGCAGCTCGGCGCCCGCAGCGAGCGCGCGCCGGCGGTCGCGGGGGACGTACGCCCACGTCGGATCGACGGCTGATGTGGTGGCCGCCGGGTGCTGTGCATAGGTTTCCGCCGTGGGTTCCCTCCTCGCGTACGTCCGGGAGACGGCCGCCGTCTTCGCCATTGTCGCGCGGAATGGCCGACTTCGCCTCGTCGCCGGCGCGCGCCTCGCCTCCGTGACCGGGCGCTGGGCGGCGACGGTCGCGCTCGCGGTCGCCGCGTACCGGCACGGCGGCGCGCAGTCGGTCGCCCTCCTCGGCGTCGTCCGGATCCTCCCGGCGGCCGCCGCTGGGCCGCTCGCGGCGATGCTCCTCCGCCGCCTCCGCAGCCGCCGCCTCCTCTTCCTCGCGGGCGCCACGCGCACGCTCGCGGTCGCGGGGATCGCCGTGCTCCTGTACGCGAACGACGGCCTCGGCGGCGTCTTCGTCCTCGTCGCGGTCGAGTCGCTGTTCTCGACGATTGTGCGGCCGCTGCAGACCGCGGCGCTGCCGTTCCTCGCCCGGACGCCGCGCGAGCTCACGGCGGCGAACCTGACGCTGACCACGATCGAGAGCTCCGGGATGCTCTTCGGCCCGCTCGTCGCCGGGATCGTGCTCTCGCTCTCCCAGCCCGCGACCGCGCTCGCCGTCACCGCGGGCGCGTACGCCGTCTCGACGCTCCTGATCCGGCTGATCCCCGCCTGGGAGACGGACGCGCGCACCTCGACCGCGCCCGGCCTCGGCGACGTGCTCGACGGCCTCCGCGCGATCCGCGGGGACCGGCGGCTGCGCCTCGTCGTCGGGCTCTACAGCGCGGAGAACCTCGTCGCGGGATCGCTGAACGTCCTCGTCGTCGTCGCGGCGCTGAACCTGCTCTCGCTCGGCGACAGCGGCGTCGGCGTCCTGAACGGGGCGATCGGCGCGGGCGGGATCGCGGGCGCGCTGGCGGCGGGCGCCGTGGTGGCGCGTGGCCGGATCGCGTCGAACCTCGGGCTCGGGCTCGTCCTCTGCGGGGCGCCGATCGCGCTGATCGCGGCGATCCCGCGCGTCGCGCCGGCGCTGCTGCTGCTCGTCGTGCTCGGCACCGGCGTCGCGATCGTCGACTTCTCGGCGGTAACGCTGCTCCAGCGCGCGATCGCCGACGACGTGCTCGCACGCGTGTTCAGCCTCCTGCAGAGCCTCTTCGTCGGGACGCTCGGGATCGGCGCGCTGCTCGCGCCGGTGCTCGTCGGCTGGCTCGGCGTCCGCGGCGCCCTGCTCGTCTGCGGCGGCGTCCTGCCCGTCCTCGCGGCGCTGCAATGGCGGCCGCTGAGTGTGCTCGACTCGCTGCATGCGGCCGACGAGGAGGCCGTCGACCTGCTGCGGCGGATGCCGATCTTCGCGCCGCTGCCGCTCCCGGCGCTCGAGCGGCTGGCGCGTTCACTCGAGCCGGTCGACGCGCCGGCCGGCCGGGTCGTGGTGGAGCAGGGCGCGGAAGGCGACCGCTTCTACGCGATCCGTGACGGCAGCGTTCGTGTCTCCGCGGATGGGCGGGAGGTCGCCGTGCTCGGGCCCGGCGACGGCTTCGGCGAGATCGCGCTGCTCCGGGACGTCCCGCGCACCGCGACCGTCACCGCGCTGGAGGACTCGCGCCTCTACGCAGTCGGCCGCGACCACTTCCTCGAGACGGTCGCCGGGACGTCACCCGCGCAGGGCGCCGCCGACGAGCTCGTGGACACGCGGCTGGCCGAGCTCCGGTCGAGCCTCGCCAGCGTCTAGGCGCCGGCGAGCGCCTGCTCGGCGACGTGCTCCGCGATCGCGAGGCTCGACGTCGCGCCCGGTGATGGCGCGTTCCGGACGGCGGTGACGGGCCCGAGGTGGTGGATGCGGAAGTCGTCGACGAGCGAGCCGTCGGGGTCGAGCGCCTGCGCCCGGACGCCCGCGGGCGCGGGGACGAGGTCGTCGGCGGTGATGCCGGGGAGGTAGCGCGCCGCCTCGGCCGCGAAGGCGCGGCGGGAGAGGGAGCCGAGCAGCTCGTGCGCGCCCATGCGCCAGTGCGCGCGCGCGAGCGCGCGGAAGCCGCTGGAGGCGAGCGTCTCCGCGAGGTCGGCGGGATTCAGGTCGAGGCGCCGGTAGCCCTCCCGGGCGAGGGCGAGGACCGCGTTCGGGCCGACGTCGACGCCGCCGCGGACGCGCGTCGTGAAGTGGACGCCGAGGAACGGGTAGGCCGGGTCGGGGACGGGATAGAGGAGGCCGCGCACGAGGTGCTCGCGGTCGGCGCGGAGCCGGTGGTACTCGCCGCGGAAGGGGACGATCCGCGGCTCGCGCTCGTCTCCCGCCAGCCGCGCGACCCGGTCGGACTGCAGGCCGGCGCAGATCACGAGCCGGTCGAACGCGAAGCCACCCGCGCTCGTCTCGACCCGCACCTCCCCCGAGCGGTGCTCGATCCCCGTCACCGCCGCACCGAGGACGACGCTGCCGTGCACGTCGCCGGCGAGCGCCTCGGCGACCGCGACGTAGTCGGTGATCCCGGTCGTCGGCGAGTGCAGCCCGGCGACCCCGGCCGCGTTCGGCTCGACCTCGCGCAGCTCGTCCCCCTCGAGCCAGCGCAGCCCGGGGACGCCGTTCGCCGTGCCGCGCCGCTCGAGCTCGCGCAGCCGCTCGATCTGCGTCTCGTCGAGCGCGACGACGAGCTTGCCGCACTCG
>JAFAIV010000326.1 GCA_019236545.1 Actinomycetota bacterium
GGCGCCGGCCCCGGCGGCTCGACCGCGGCGTACCGGCTCGCGTCCGCCGGCGCGTCCGTCCTCCTGGTCGACAAGGCCGCGTTCCCTCGCGACAAGCCATGTGGCGGCGGCGTGACCGGGCGCGCGGCGCGGCTGCTCCCGTTCGCGATCGACGAGGTCGTCGAGCACACGGTCGACCGGATGGCGTGCGGGCTCCGCTACCGCTCGCACTTCACGCGGCAGGCGCGGGAGCCGCTCGCCTACATGACGCAGCGAAGGCGGCTCGACCACTTCCTCCTGCAGCAGGCGGCCGCCGCCGGGGCGGACGTGCGCGAGGACGTGCGCGTCGCGGACGTGCGCGAGGGCGGGCTGACCGTTGACGGGGAGGACGTCGAGGCGCGGATCGTGATCGGCGCCGACGGCTGCAACGGCTCCTCGGCGAAGGCACTCGGGCTCGCGGAGGACGTCGTCCACGGCGTCGCGCTCGAGGCGAACTACCCGTACGACGAGCGGTTCGCGCGGACGATGCTGCTCGAGATCGCGGTCATCCGCGGCGGCTACGGCTGGATCTTCCCGAAGGGCGACCACGTCAACGTCGGTGTCGGCGGCAACGGGGAGGAGGGGCCGCGCCTGCGCGCCGAGCTCGCGCGGATGTGCGAGCGCTACGGGATCGACCCGGACGCGGGCACGGAGACGCGCGGCTACCGGCTGCCGCTGCGGCGGACGGGGACGCGGCTCGCGCGCGGGCGCACGGCGGTGATCGGGGATGCGGCCGGGCTCGTCGACCCGTTCTCCGGCGACGGGATGTACGAGGCGTTCTACTCGGCGAAGCTCGTCGCGGAGGCGGCGCTCGACGTGCTCGCCGGCCGCGCCGACGGCCTCGAGCCGTACGAGGCCGCGGTCGAGCGGCGGATCACGCCGCTCACGCGGGCGGGCTGGGGCGCGAAGCTCGCGTTCGAGCGCTTCCCGCGCACGACGTACGCGCTCGCGCGAATGCCCGTGACGTTCCGGGCGCTCGAGAAGCTCCTCCGCGGCGAGCTCCCGGAGCCGAAGGCCGCCCGCGGCGCCGAGCGTGTCGCGATCCGCGCGATCTACGCCGTCGCGCGCCGCGCCGCCTGATCACCCGGTCGGCGGCTCATGCTCCGCTCCGGCAGCGCCGATGCAACACGTGCCGTCATGGACCTGAACGTCCTGCTCCGCCGCGCCGTCGACCTGAAGGCGAGCGACATCCACCTCAAGCTGGGCCGGCCGCCGATGCTGCGCCGGGACGGCGAGCTGGAGCCGCTCGCGGACTGGCCGGACCTGACCGAGGGCGACCTCGACGCCGCCGCCGCGCTCGTCGCGGGCGCGCGCCTCGCCGCCTTCCACCAGACCGGCGACCTCGACTGCGCCTACGACGCGCCCGACCTGCCGCGCTTCCGCGTCAACGCCTACCGGCAGCGCGGCGCCATCTCGCTCGCGCTCCGCGTCGTCCCGGCCGTCGTGCCGAGCTTCGAAGACCTCGGCCTGCCCGCCGGAGTCGGCCGGCTCGCCGGCGAGGAGCGCGGCCTCGTCCTCGTCACCGGCGCAACCGGCTCGGGGAAGACGACGACGCTCGCCGCGGTGATCGACGAGATCAACCGCACCCGGCGGAGGCACATCGTCACGATCGAGGACCCGATCGAGATCCTCCACCCGGACCGCGAGTCGATCGTCGACCAGCGCGAGGTCGGGCTCGACACGACGTCGTTCGCGGAGGCGCTCCGCCGCGTCCTGCGCCAGGACCCGGACGTGATCCTGATCGGCGAGCTCCGCGACGCCGAGACGGCGCAGACCGCGCTCCAGGCGGCGGAATCCGGGCATCTCGTGCTCTCGACGATGCACACGATCGACGCCGCCGAGACCTGCGGCCGGCTCGTCGAGTTCTTCCCGCCGGAGAAGCAGCAGGTGATCCGCTCGATCCTCGCCGGCGTCCTGCGCGGGGTCGTCTCGCAGCGGCTGCTGCCTGCGGCCGGCGGCGGGCGCGTCGCGGCGGTCGAGGTGATGGTGACGAACGCTCGCATCGCCGACCTGATCCGCGAGGGGCGGCCGGAGGAGATCTCGGACGCGCTCGCGGAGGGTGAGTTCTTCCGCATGCAGACGTTCGCGCAGGCGCTGATCGCGCTCGTTCTCGCCGGTCGCGTCGAGCGCGAGGTCGCGGCGGCGGCGGCGACGAACCGCCACGATTTCCTGATCGCGCTCGAGCGCGAGGAGAAGCAGCGCGCGGTCGGCCCCGCGCCCGTCGTGGAGCACGGGCTCCGCGTCGCGGGGGCCTGAGATGCGGCTGCGCGACGAGCACGGCTTCACCATCACCGAGCTGATCGTCGCCATGGTCGTCGGCCTCATCGTCATGACCGGGGTCGTGCAGATCATGGTCTCGGGGATGCGGACGTCCGCCGACGCGACCGCTCGGATCGCCGCGCAGCAGAACGCCCGCCTGGCGCTCGACCGGCTCGAGTACGAGGCGCGCTGCGCGACGAGCGCGACGGTCGTCGGCGGCGGCGCGGGGATCTCGCTCGTCCTACCGGCGCAGTGCTCGCACGGGACGGGGAACGTCTGCTGGGGCGTCGCGTCCGGTGTCCTGACGCGCTACCCGAGCTCGAGCTGCTCCGGCGCGAACCGGGTCTTCGTCCGCAACGTCACCTCGGCCGCGCCGTTCTCGCTCCAGCTCGTGACGGGGGACGTGCCGCGGCTGCAGATCCAGCTGTCGGTGGACACGACGAACCGGGCCTCGGACGCGCTGACCGTGAACGACACGATCACGCTCCGCAACGCGCCGCGTTCCTAGGCATCAAGCGGCCTCGCGCCGCTGCCGATAGAGAAGAGGTGAACGCCGCGGTTGCCGTCGCCGTGCTCGCTCCGGGTCTCGCGCTGGGAAGCTTCCTCAACGTGGCCGCGCTGCGGCTGCCGACGGGGCGCTCCACGTGCCTCCACTGCGGCCACGCGATCCGCGTCCGCGACAACGTGCCGCTGCTCTCGTACCTCCTGCTCCGCGGCCGTTGCCGCGACTGCGACACGCGGATCGGCCTGCGCTACCCGCTGACGGAGGCGCTCACCGCCGCGCTCGCCGGCGCGTGCGTCCTCGCGTTCGGCGTCTCGCTCCACGCCCTCGCGGCCACGGTGTTCTGCGCCGCGCTCGTCGCGATCTCCGCCGCTGACCTCGAGAAGCGGATCGTCCCGAACCGGATCGTCCTCCCAGCCACCGCGGTCGTGCTCGTCCTCCAGGAGGCGCGGGCGCCGAGCATCGAGTGGCCGGCCGCCGGGCTCGCCGCCTCCGGCTTCCTCCTCGCCGCGGCGCTCCTGCACCCGCGCGGGATGGGGATGGGCGACGTGAAGCTGATGCTCCTGATCGGCGTCGCCGTCGGCCGCGCCGTGCCGATCGCGCTGCTGACGGCGCTGCTGCTCGGGCTCGTGCCGGCGGTCGTGCTCGCGCTTCGCCACGGCATGCAGGCGCGCAAGCTCGCGATCCCGTTCGCGCCGTTCCTCGCGGCCGGCGGGCTCGTCGCGCTCTTCGCGGGGCACGCGCTCCTGCGCTGGTACCTGCACCTCGGGGGATGAACGAGCCCCTGATCCACCTCCCGTTCCTCGGGCCGCCGAAGCCCGAGAGCGGGGAGCGGCCGCGCGGCGGCGAAGTCAACGAGCTCGGGGAGCTCGTCGCCGACCTGCTCGAGGCGACCGGGCTCGTCCCGGCCGACCGGCTCGCGGGCGCGCGCGCCCGCGCGGGCTCGCACGGCTCGCTCGCGCAGGCGCTCGTGGACGAGGGCATCGCCGGCGGCGAGGGCGTCGCCCGCGCGCTCGCCGAGCGCTACCGGCTCCCGTACGTCGACGTCCTCGCGGAGCGGCCGACGGCGGAGGCCGTCGAGCTCATCCCGGTCGCCGTCCTCGAGCGCGCGGTCGCGCTGCCGTACCGGCTCGACGGCTCGATCCTGCGCGTCGCCATCGCCGACCCGGGCGACGTCGTCGCCGTCGACGAGCTCCGCCTCGCCAGCGCGGGCCTCCAGCTCGAGCTCGCGGTCGCGGCGCGCGAGGACATCCTCGCCGAGGTCACGCGCGTTGCCCGCGCGAGCGAGGCGCTCGGAGCGCGCACGGACGACCTGGCCGAGTTCGAGGTCGTCGCCGAGGAGGAGAGCGACGACCTCGAGGTCGACGACGGCGTCTCCGACGGCCCGCTCGTGCGGCTCGTCAACTCGCTGATCTTCCAGGCGGCCGAAGACGGGGCGAGCGACATCCACGTCGAGCCGCAGGACAGCTGCCTGCTCGTCCGCTACCGCATCGACGGCGTCCTGCAGGAGGTGCAGCGCATCCCCAAGCGGCTGTCGAGCGGCGTCGTCACCCGCCTGAAGGTGCTCGCGAAGCTCGACATCGCGGAGCGCCGGCGACCGCAGGACGGGCGCATCTCGCTGAACGCGCTCGCCGCCGGCCGCATGCTCGACATCCGCGTCGCGACGCTGCCGACCGTCGAGGGCGAGTCGGTCGTCCTCCGCCTGCTCGACAAGTCGCGCAAGGCGCCGACGCTCGAGGAGCTCGGCCTCTCCGAGCAGATGCGCACGCAGATCCGGGAGATCCTCTCCCGGCCGACCGGCGCGCTCGTCGTCACCGGCCCGACCGGCTCGGGCAAGTCGACGACGCTCTACGCGGCGCTGACCGAGATCAACAACCCCGAGGTGAACATCATCACCGTCGAGGATCCGGTCGAGTACCGGCTCGCCGGGGTCAACCAGGTGCAGATCAACCAGCGCGCCGGCCTGACGTTCGCGGTCGCTCTCCGCTCGATCCTCCGCGCCGACCCCGACGTCGTCATGGTCGGCGAGATCCGCGACGGCGAGACGGCGAAGATCTCGATCGAGGCCGCGCTCACCGGCCACCTCGTCCTCTCGACGCTGCACACGAACGACGCGCCGTCGACGCTGACGCGCCTGAACGAGATGGGCGTCGAGCCGTTCCTGACCGGCTCCGCGGTCTCCGCCGTGCTCGCGCAGCGGCTGGCGCGCCGCCTCTGCCCGCACTGCTGCCAGCTCTACTCGCCGTCCGTCGAAGAGCTGCTGCAGGCGCGCGTCTCGCCGGACATCGCCGCGATGAGCGACGGGATGAGCTTCTACCGCAAGGTCGGCTGCCCGCGTTGCAACCAGACCGGCTACCGCGGCCGGATCGGCATCTTCCAGCTGCTGACGATGACCGAGGAGATCGAGTCCCTCGCCGTCCAGCGCGCGTCGCGCGACGAGATCGAACGCGCGGCGATCCGTGGCGGGATGCGCTCGATGTGGGACGACGGGCTCTCGAAGGTCGCGCAGGGGCTGACCTCGATCGAGGAGCTCGCCCGCGTCGTCCTCGGGTAGCTCGCGACGCTGACGCGTCGCTCGTTTCGAACGGAACTCCGCACACGGGAGAGCGCGGTCTCCCGTGTGCTTCGTGCTGGTGCTTGTCGCCCGCCCGCTGAGGCCGCTTCGCGGCGTCTGCGGGAGCGGGATCGGCCTCCGCCGAAGCCGGCTGCGCCTGGCTTCGCCTCCGGCTTACAACACAGAGCCGCCCGGGCGGCGGCGTAGCGGGAGCCGGAGGCGACGCTACGGCGACGCCGAGCCAGCGTCCGCGCACGCGCAGCATGCGTGGGCGCGACAGCAACCTAGCTCCACCAGCCGTCCCCCAAAGAGAACAGCACGGAGCACGGCCGAGACCGCGCTCTCGGCCGTGCGAAGTTCCGTTTCCCAGCGAGCGGAGCGAAGCTCCGCGAGCTAGTTCACCTGGCAGCCGAGGTACTGCATCGCGAGCACGGCCTCCTGCACGAAGCGGAAGGCCTCGGTCGCGGTCACGAACTGGTAGAAGCGGCGCGCGCCCGTGTCCTGCGCCTCGAGCTCGACGACGGTCGAGCCGGCGCCGTCGTAGCAGCGGATGAGCGCGATCCGGCGCCCGTCCTTCAGGGCCTCCCGGACGAGCTCGGTGCTCACCGTGCGGTGGCGGCGGCCTGGGCGACCGAGACGCTGTCGGTCGCGCCCTGGATGGCGAAGGCGACGCGGCCGCCGTGCTTGACGACGAGCGTCTCCGGGTCGGCGGGCTGCTTCACCCAGGCGTAGACGTCGACGGCGGTCGTGCCCTGCGAGACGTCGAGCGGCACGAACGCCGCGTTCGCTCGCCGCGCGCCCGCGCGCGCCTGCGCGAACAGGGCGAGGTCGTCCGGCGAGGCCGGCGAGTAGACGAAGACGACGACGGTGTCGTGCGTCTTCAGCGCGGCGCCGACCGCCGGCGGCATGGCCGGGATGACGAAGCCGGCCTTCGCGGGAGCGGCCGGCGCGGGGGACGGGGCGGCGGGAGCCGGGGTGACCGCCACGCGCGTCGGCGTCGCGGCGGGGTGGTGCGTCAGGAAGCGGTGCTTCAGCTTCGGATACTCGAGCACCCCTGCTGCGGCGAGGGCGAGGAGAAGTCCGGACAGCGCGACGATCCTGACGGGCGGCGAGAGCGTCACGCCTCACGCATCGGCAGCTTCACCCGCCCGCTTGACCCCCCGAACGAGAGAGGGGCGCGGTCTCCCGCGCCCCTCCCGGCGAACCTGCGGCGATGCGAAGGATCAGCTGACCGTGTAGGTACCCGCGGCGCAGGCACCCTGGGCGACCGAGCCGGCGCCGCCGTTCCCACCCGTGTAGAAGTACGTGTGGTTGTTCTCGGTGTCCTGGATGCAGTAGCCGTCACCGGCAGCGTTCGGGCCCGCGAGGACGTGGGCGCCGACGCCGGGCGACTGGGTGCGGAGGATCGCGCCCGTGAGGCCGGTGTAGCTGTTGTTGTTCGTCTGGTAGTAGCCCTCGGCCGCCGGCACCGCCGAGCGGACGTTGGACTCCGCGGCGGTGTCCTGCGCGGTGCCGCGGAAGCTCAGGTAGGCCGGGACCGCGACGGCGACCAGGATCCCGAGGATGATCATGACCACGAGGAGCTCGATGAGGGTGAAGCCTTCCTCACTCGCGAGCCGCTTGCGAATCTTGTCGAGCACGTGTGACTCCTTTGACGGACTGACGGTGGCGTTGCCGGGATCGGCACCGCGGCGCCGGGTCACTCACACTCGGACGAGGGAACTTGTAAGTCGTACTCCTGCCGATACGGCTTGCCGTGGAAGTCGATCTGCCGTCGATCGACGAGCTGCTCAGCCGTGCCGTCGAACTCGCCGCCTCCGATCTGCACCTCACCGTGGGTGCGCCGCCGGCGGTGCGCGTCAACGGCCGCCTGGAGGCGCTCCCCGGCGCGCCCGCGCTCGACGCGGACGCGACGAGGACGCTTCTCTACCGCATCCTCACGACCGAGCAGCAGAAGCGCTTCGAGCTCGACCGCCAGCTCGACTTCTCCTACGGCGTCCCCGGTCTCGCGCGCTTCCGCGTCAACGTGTACCGCCAGAAGGAGTCGGTCGCCGCGGCCTTCCGTGTCGTGCCGGACGCGCTCAAGACGCTCGAGGAGCTCGGCCTGCCGGAGAGCCTGCGCGCGCTGACGGAGCTGCCGCGCGGGCTCGTCCTCGTCACGGGCCCGACCGGCTCGGGCAAGTCGACGACGCTCGCGGCGCTGATCGACGAGATCAACCGCAGCCGCAGCGACCACATCATCACGATCGAGGACCCGATCGAGTTCCTGCATCGGCACAAGCGCTGCGTCGTCAACCAGCGCGAGATCGGGAGCGACGCCGCCGACTTCGGCTCCGCCCTCCGCGCCGCGCTCCGCCAGGACCCCGACGTGATCCTCCTCGGCGAGATGCGCGACCTCGAGACGATCTCGACCGCGCTCACCGCCGCAGAGACCGGTCACCTCGTCTTCGGGACGCTCCACACGCAGAGCGCGCCGAGCACGATCGACCGCATCATCGACGTCTTCCCCGCGGAGCAGCAGGAGCAGGTGCGGACGCAGATCGCCGGCGCGCTGCAGGGGGTCGTGACGCAGGCGCTGCTGCCGACCGCCGACGGGCAGCGCCGCGTCGCCGCGACCGAGATCCTGATCCCGGACGACGCGATCCGGAACCTGATCCGCCAGGGGAAGGTCGCGCAGATCTACTCGTACATGCAGACCGGCTCGCGCTCCGGGATGCAGACGATGGAGCAGGCGCTCGCCGACCTCGTCACGCGCCGGGTCGTCGACGCCGAGCTCGCCGTCTCCCGCTCGTCGCGCCGCGACGAGCTCGTCCAGCTCCTCCAGCGCGCCGGCGTCCCGTTCGCGCCGCGCGGGAACGGGCTCCGTCTCGCGGAGGCGGCGCAGTGAAGAGGAAGGCCGCGCACCAGCACCTCGTCGGGCTGCGCATCGGCTCGACCCAGCTCGCCGCCGCGCACGTCGTCAACAACGGCTCGGCCGAGGTGCAGCAGCTCGCGCGCACGCCGCTCGAGCGCGGCCTCGTCACCGACGGCGAGGTGCGCGACGCCGACGCGCTCGCCGCGGCGCTGAAGTCGTTCTTCGCCGAGAGGAAGCTGCCGCGGAAGGACGTCCGCCTCGGCGTCGCGAGCAGCCGGATCGGCGTGCGCGTCCTCGACGTCCCGGTCGTCGACGATCCGAAGCAGTTCGAGAACGCGATCCGCTTCCGGGCGCAGGAGCTCGTGCCGATCCCGGTCGTCGATGCGATCTTCGACCACGTCGTCCTCGGCGAGGTCGAGGGCGAGAACGGCGAGCCGCTCCGCAGGATCCTCCTCGTCTTCGCGCACCGCGACCTCGTCGAGCGCTACGTCGAGGTCTGCCGCGCTGCGGGGATCCGCCTCGCCGGGATCGACTTCGACGCGTTCGCGCTCCTCCGCGCGGTGTCGCCCGCTCCGCAGCAGGGGCAGGCGGTCGTCGCCGTCGCGGTCGGCCACGAACGGACGATCCTCGCCGTCTCTGACGGGACGGTCTGCTCGCTGACACGCGTGCTCGAGTGGGGCAGCTCGGCGCTCGACGTCGCGATCGCGCGCACGCTCGACCTCGCGCCGTCCCAGGCCGAGCCCGTGAAGCACGCGCTGTCACTCGACGCGGCGGAGCCGCCCACCGGCCTGAGCGAGATCCAGCTCGAGGCGCTGAAGAACGCCGTCCGCGGCGAGATCGCCGTCCTCGGCCGCGAGCTCGTCTCCTCGCTCCGCTTCTACCAGTCGCGGCCGGAGTCGCTCCCGATCGGCGAGGTGCTCCTCGCCGGCGGCGGCGCGCGGCTCGCGGGCTTCGCAGAGGAGCTCCAGCAGCTGCTCGGCGCGCCGGTGCGCCTGGCCGACCCGCTCGCCGGCGTCGTCCTCGGGAAGAAGGTCGCCAGGCCTGACGACGTCGCGTCGCTCGCCATCGCGGTGGGGCTCGGGATCGAGGCGCACGCATGAGGGCCGTCAACCTCCTCCCGCCCGACAGCTACGCGCCGAAGCAGCGGCTGCCGCACGCGCCGCTGATCCTCGGGGCGATGCTGCCCGTCCTCGCCGGGGCGCTCGTCTTCCTCGGCTGGTCGCTCGAGCACTCGAAGGTCGTCGAGCGCCAGAACGAGCTCGCCGCGGTCGAGACGAGCATCGCGGCGCTGCGACCGACGCAGGCGCTGCGCGACGAGGCGACCCGGATCGCCTCCGAGCGGTCGAAGCGCGCACTCGCGCTCACCGACGCCCTCGCCAAGCAGATGCCGTGGGACGTCGCGCTCGCGGAGGTCTCGCGCGTCCTCCCCTCGGACGTCTGGCTGAGCATGCTCACCGCCGCCTCGCCGACCCCGGCCGGCGCCGTCGCGCCGGCGTCCGCCTCGACGGCGCCGGGCGCGAACCCGACCTCGTTCACGATCCAGGGCTACACGTTCTCGCACGACTCGGTCGCGCGGCTGCTCGAGCGGCTCGCGCTCGTGCCGAGCCTTTCCGACGTCGCCCTCTCCTCGACGAGCTCGACGACCCTCGGCAGCAAGCCCGTGATCCAGTTCAACGTGCAGGCGTCGCTGAACGCGCCGTCGTCCACGCCGGGGCTGCGCTGATGAAGGCGCGCGTCCTGATCCCGTTCGCGTTCCTGCTGCTGGCGCTCGGCGTCGCGGCCGGCGGCTGGTTCCTGCTGATCCAGAAGCAGCGCCACCACGAGAGGGAGCTCGTCGGCCAGATCGCGAGCGCGCGGGCGCAGCTCGCGTCGCTGCGCGAGGGCGCGAGCGGCACCCCCGTCGTCGGCGCCTCCGACGTCTTCCGGCTCGCGCAGGCGATGCCGTCGCAGGACGACGTCGCCGGCATCCTGCTCGACCTGGGCCGGCTCGCGAAGGCGAGCGGCATGCAGGTCGTCGCGGTGCGGCCGGCGCCTCGGGTCTCGCTACCCGACGGCGCCTCGGCCGTGCCGCTGAGCGTCACGCTCGACGGCTCGTGGGGCGGGCTCTCGACCTTCCTGCGCGCGGCGCGCGACCAGGTTGCGGTCCGCGGCTCGAGCCTCTGGGTCGGCGGACGCCTCTTCGACGTCGACAGCCTCCAAGTCTCGTCCGGCCAGCCGCCGAAGGAGCTGGAGGCCGTCCTCG
This sequence comes from Actinomycetota bacterium, assembly GCA_019236545.1. Classification (GTDB taxonomy): domain Bacteria; phylum Actinomycetota; class Thermoleophilia; order Gaiellales; family Gaiellaceae; genus Palsa-739. The sequence goes on from JAFAIV010000326.1 coordinate 10,430, forward strand.
CCCTGAGCGCCTTCGACTACGGCGCGCCCGTCTCGCCGAGCGCGACGGCCGGCGCGACGGCGACCGCCACGACGACCACGACGACCGCGACGACGCCGAGCGGGAGTGGACACTGATGGCCGGCCGTCGCCCCGCAGCCAACGACCGCGAGCGGAAGATGAAGGTGCTGCTCGCGGTGCTCAGCCTCGTCTTCGTGTCGGTCTGCGGCTTCTGGGGCGCGAGGTTCCTCGTCCACCGCAACCCCGCGCAGCCGGCCGCCGCCCCGGCTGCGACCACCTCGGCCGGTGCGTCCACCGTCGCCGCGCAGCCGGCGGCGCTGACGCTCGCGAGCTCGCCCGGTCCGACCCAGCTCCAGAGCTTCTCCGGCCTCTCCGGTCACGACCTGTTCAAGTCGCAGGCCTCGACCGTCGTCGCCTCGCCCGCGCCCGCGCCGGCGGCCACCGCGCCCGCACCCGCGCCCGCCGCCCCCGCTCCGAAGCCGGCGACGACGCCGGCCGCCGCGACGCCGCCCGCGCAGACCGTCGCGATCTCGCCGCTGCCCGGCCCGAAGAAGGGTCCGCTGCTGCCGGCCGCGCTCCTGAAGCTGAACGGGACGAAGCAGGTCGTCGTCGTCGGCGCCGCGTTCCCCAAGAGCAAGCCTGTCTTCCGCCTGACCGCCGTCGGCCGCACCGCGATGTGGATCACGCTCGTCCACGGCTCGTTCGCCGGCGGGCAGCCGATGCTCAAGGTCGTGCACGGCCATCCCGCAAGGCTCGTCTCGAGCGGCGGCGCGAAGCTCACGTTCCTGCTCGCCCTCCTGCGCGTCACCGCGCGCCACGTCCCGCCGGCCCGGCCCAAGCCGGCGACGACGACCACCGTCGCCACGACCACGGACGCGTTCGCCACGACTACCGCGCCCGCGACGACGACCGCGCCCGCGACGACCACCACGCCCACCACGACCTCTGCGGCCACGACGACCGGGCCATGAGTCGCCGCCTGCTCCGCGACGAGCGCGGCTTCACGCTCGTCCTGACGCTCTCGGCGCTGCTCGTCCTCTCGCTCACCGCGGGTGCGATCGTGACCGCGACGGCGGTGAACCACCGGAGCTCGCTCCAGTCGACGAACGCGGAGAAGGCGTTCGCGCTCGCGCAGCAGGGGCTTTCATACGCCGAGGGCCGCCTCTACACCGCGCCGCAGACCGCTGCGTCCGTGCTCGTCCCCGGCACGGACATCACGCCCGCGGACGACATCGGGACGATCCACTACGACGGCGTCCTCTGCACGCCGACGACGACGCCTGCCTGCAATCCGAAGGTCTGGACGCTCTACGGGACAGGCACCGTGAACGGCGTCGTGCGCACCGTGAGCGCGCAGGTCTCGATCCCGCAGGTCACGTCGACCACGACGTATACGAGCACCAATCCCGTCGTCACCTCGGACTTCTCGATGTGGAACTACGTCTACATCGACGGCGGCGCGGGCTGCACGACGATCAGCGGCAACGTCGGCATCAACGTGCCGCTCTACACGCGCGGCAGCCTCTGCCTGTCGGGCAACGTCAGCTTCACCGGCTCTGACCTCGAGGTTGGAGGCGCGCTCACGCTCACCGGCAACTCGAAGATCGGCTCGAGCGGCGCGCGGATCGGTCGCCTGAACGTCGTCGGCGCCTGCACGCCCGCGCCCTGCGACGGCTCCCACAGCCCGATCTGGGTGAACGTCCCGGGCGTCGGCCACACGCTCACGCCGAACGTGACGAAGCCCGTCGTGAACCTCCCGGCGACCTACTCGGGGTCGAACCCCGGGCCGCTGTACGCGTGCCAGGCCGGCAGCAACGTCCCGGCCAGCTTCTTCGACAACAACACGTCGTTGGACGACAGCGACGGGACGATCAACCTCTTCCCGTCCGGGCACCCCTACGACTGCCACGTCGGCTCGAACGAGATCAAGTGGGACGGAGTCAAGAACCTGCTCGTCAACGGCTCGTTCTACTTCGACGGGAACTTCTCGCTGAGCGGGAACACGAACGTCGTCTACAGCGGGCTCGGCACGCTCTTCTTCACCGGAACCCTGTCGTTCAGCGGCAACACGAGCGTCTGCGGAGTGTCGACGTGCACCGCTGCCGGTTGGCAGCCGAACACGAACGCGCTCGTCATGGTCGCGGGCTGCCAGAACTCCAGCGGACACCTCATCACGTCCGGCTGCGTCAGCGTGACCGGCAACGTGACGACGCAGATCGGCTTCTACTCGACCACCGACTTCACGACGAGCGGGAACCCGACGAACATGGGGCCGATCGTCACGACGTCGGCGTCGTTCTCGGGGAACGTCAGCCAGATGCTCCCGTTCCACAACCCCCCGACGAGCGCGCCCGCGAACACGACCACGACGCAGGTCACGACGACGACGACGGTCACGACGACGACCGACGGCGCGCCGGGCACGCCGCAGGGCTGGTCGGGCTAGGGCCCGCGGTCGTACGCGGTCGAGAGCCGGACGAGCTCCGGCAGGCCCGACCGCTGCGCATCCCGCACGACCACCGTCACGTCGCGCTCCGTCCAGGAGATCCCGGTCGAGTTCGCGCGGTCGACGACGAACGTCTCGATCCGGTACCGGTGGTGGTCGCTGCCGGTCACGGTCTGGATCGGGAGGCAGGAGGCGCTCGCGCCACAGCCGGCGATCAGCACCTCGGACGTGGTGCCCGCGCCGCCGAGCAGGGCGTTCGTCGCGTAGAGCGCGTCGTAGGCGCCGTTCCCGGTCGTGCCGACGTTCGTCGTCGTCGTCGAGTCGAGCCCGATCTGGGAGAACGGCAGCGCGGCGTAGAGCTCGAGCTGCTGGTTCGCGAGCTTGGTGGCGACGGCCTGGCTCCCGGCCCGGTGCAGCGAGACGAAGGCCGTGTCGTAGGAGGCCATGACGGCGAGCAGGGCGATCGTGAGGATGACCATGCTCACGGTCAGCTCGATCAGCATGAAGCCTCCCTCCTCCCGGAGGCCGGCCGGCGGCGGCGACGGCATGCCTGTCTCTTCGGCACCCGTTCCGAGGGACTCAAGCCCCCGGACGAGGCTGCCGATCCGTAGCGCGAGTGGCCGTCTACGCGTACAGCGCGATCAACGACCGCGGAATCGAGCTGGATGGAACGATCACCGCCGCCGACCTCGCAGCCGCGATGGAGCAGCTGCGCCAGAAGGGCCTGCTCGCGCAGAGGATCGGCGAGGTGGGGGAGCCCATCGTCTCGGCGAACCGCGAGATCCGCCTCTTCTCGCGCGTCAAGTCGAAGTCGCTGCAGGTCTTCTCGCGCCAGCTCGCGACGATGATCCAGTCGGGCCTGAACGTCGTGCAGTCGCTCTCGATCCTCGAGCAGCAGACCAGCGACCGGCTCCTCGCCGAGGTGGTCGGCCAGGTGCGCGAGGACGTCGAGAGCGGGAAGCTCCTGTCGGAGGCGCTCGCGCGGCACCCGCGCGTGTTCAGCCGCCTCTACGTCGCGATGGTCGAGGCCGGCGAGGCGGGCGGGATCCTCGACATCGTCCTCGACCGCGTCGCGCTCCAGATGGAGAAGGAGCAGAAGATCAAGAGCCGCGTGAAGGGCGCGATGATCTACCCGATCATCGTCCTCTGCTTCTCGATCGTGACGCTGAACGGGATGCTGCTCTTCCTCATCCCGGTCTTCCAGAAGATCTTCGCCCAGCTCAACGGGCAGCTGCCGACGCTGACGCAGATGGTCGTGACGGCGTCGGCTGTGATGCGCGGCTGGTGGTTCCTGATCGTCCCGTTCTGGATCGGCCTCGTCGTCGGCTTCTTCTACTGGAAGCGCACCGAGACCGGCCGCCAGGCGTGGGACACGATCCGCCTGCGCTTCCCGCTGCGCATCGGCGACACGGTGCGCAAGATCACGCTCGCCCGCTTCGCGCGCACGCTCGCGACCCTCGTCACCGCCGGCGTCGACATCATCAAGGCGCTGGAGATCACCGGCCAGGCAGCCGGCAACTGGGTCGTCGAGAACGCGCTCGTGGACGTCCGGAACAAGGTGCGCGAGGGGGCCTCGATCGCGCAGCCGCTCCTCGACCATCCCGCCTTCCCGCCGATGGTGGCGCACATGGTGCGCGTCGGCGAGGAGACGGGCGAGCTCGACACGATGCTGGCGAAGATCGCCGACTTCTACGAGGAAGAGGTCGACACCGCGATCGGCGCGCTGACGAGCATCATCGAGCCGGTGCTGATGATCTGCGTCGGCGCGATGGTCGGCGTGATCGTGCTGGCGATGTACCTGCCGATGTTCAAGATGCTCCAGCTCGTGCACTAGTAGTAGCGGGGGTCTGGAATCCGATCCGGCGGTGGCTGCCGTCGCAGAACGGCTTGTTCTGCGATGCGCCGCAGCGGCAGAGTGCGAGCCGGGTGTCCTCGCGGATGACGTGTCCGTCGTTGTCGACGATCTGGACGCGTCCCCGGACGAAGAGCGGGCCGTTCGGCCTGGGCTCGATCGTGATCTGTTCCGGCGGTGTCTCCTGGGTGCCGCCGTCGAGCCGCCGGTAGTGCAGCGCACCGGTCGGGCACGTCTCGATCGCGCGGGCGATCGCGTCGGCGTCGGCGGCCTCAGCGGCGACCCAGGGACGCGCGTCCGGGTCGAAGACCTGGGGAAGCCCGCGGACGCAGTTGCGAGTGTGGATGCAGAGCCGTGGCTCCCAGTGCACCTCGATCGCGTCGCCTGCGTAGGTGCGCGTGGGGTCGCGTTCGTCGCCTGCCATCAGTCCGGCACCTGGGTGTCGGAGCCGACGAGGTCGCGGAACTCGGGGTGGTGGTCGAGGTAGGAGCGGACGAACGGACAGATCGGCACGACGCGCAGCCCGCGCTCGCGGATGTCGGCGAGTGCGCCTTCGACGAGTCGTGTGCCGAGGCCCTGCCCCTCGAAGCGCGGCTCGACGTCGGTGTGGATCAGCGCGATCGCGCTCGGTCGGCGCCGGTACGCGATGAATCCCGCCGGCTCGCCGTCGACGAGCAGCTCGTACCGAAGCTCCGGCGCGTTGTCCCGGATGACGACCCGGTCGGCCATGTTGGCGACTGTACTCCTAGGCCTGCGGCATTGCGGGAGCCGCGCCCGTGCGCAGCAGCGTCTCTGCGAGCCAGCTCGTCGCAGCGGCGGCATGTTCCGGCTCGATCCAGTGGCCGTGGTCTGCCTCGTGGTAGTCGACCTCGGTGCCGTTCTCCTCGAGCAGCTGCCGTGCGCGGCGGGCGAACTCCGGCTCCATGATCGGATCCCGGCGTCCGTGCGCGACGAACACGCGCGTGGGGCGCGGCAGCTGTGGCTGCCAGCCGTCGACCACCGGGACGAAGCCCGAGAAGGCGAGGATGCCGGCCGGTGCGGGCCGGTCGGGGCCGAGGCCGAGCGCGTAGCTCATCACCGAGCCCATCGAGAAGCCGCCGAGCACGGTCTGCCTTGGTGTCAGCCCGAGTCGCTCCCAGGTCTCGTCGTGGAACGCCGCGAGTTGGCGGTAGGCCGCGTGGAACGTCTGCGGGTCGGGATAGCCGACGCGTGGGACGACGTACCAGTGGTAGCCGGGGCCGCCGAGCGTGAGCGGCGCGCGCGGGGTGACGACGTGCAGCCGCCGCTCCGGGTCGAGCTGGTCGCCGAGCGAGAGCAAATCGCTCTCGTCGGCGCCGCGGCCGTGGTGGAGGATGAGCACGCCGGCCGGGTCTCCGGCGGCCGGCCGCTCGAGGTAGGAGAGGGCCGACATCGTCCTACGCCTCGACCTTGGCGCGGGTGCGCGGGTTCACGAGCGGGGTCAGCGTCTGCTCGAGCTCGTCGCGCAGGTGGGCGTGCATCTTCGGGACGCGCAGCTGCTCGCCGAGCCGCTCCGGGTCTTCGTCGACGGCGAAGCCGGGGGACTTGGTGGCGATCTCGAAGAGGACGCCGCGCGGCTCGCGGAAGTAGATCGAGCGGAAGTAGTCGCGGTCCATCACCGGGCTGACGTAGCCGCCTGCCTCGGCGATCCGCTGCTGCCACGCCTCCTGCTCGTCGTCCTGAGTCGTCCAGGCGATGTGGTGGACGGTGCCGGCACCCGGACGGCCGTTCTCGGTCGCCTGGTCATAGCCCCAGTAGAACGTCCGTGTCTCGCCGTTCAGGCGGTACTCGCCCGCGAGGAGGTGCTCGAAGCCGAGCGTCTCGGTGAGCAGCGTCTCCTCGATGTTCGCGTAAGGCGCGTAGGCGCGGGCGCCCTCGATGCCGACGATCGCGAACTCGGCCGGGATCTCCGGATGCTCCGCCCGGAGCGGCGCGTTCCCGTCGTCGGTGACGACCAGCTCGAGCCCGAGGCCCTCCCAGTCGGAGAAGTGGAGCGACGCCTCGCCGCGGCTCGACTCGTAGCCGTGCGCTGCGAGCCGCTCGGCCCAGAAGTCGAGCGCCTCCGGCGAGGAAACGCCGAGCCCGATGGTGTGGATCATGCCGGCGCCGGCGTGGCCCTGGCGCGCGCCCTGGTACTCGAACCAGGTCAGGATCGAGCCGGGGCTTCCCTGCTCGTCGCCGAAGTAGAGGTGGTACGCGGTCGGATCGTCGAAGTTGACGGTCTTCTTCACCAGCCGCAGCCCGAGCACGTCGGCGTAGAAGTCGACGTTCCGCTGCGCGTCGCTCGTGATCATCGTGATGTGGTGCAGGCCTGCGAGCTTCATGGCGGGTCACTCTCTTCTCGGGGCTGAGGCCCCTGCCGTATTTGCTTGACAACTCAAGTAACGCGAGTTGTGGCTCGGGCATTCCCCGGCAGGCGTGTCGTCTAATCGGTGGCCGAGCCGATCCCGATCCAGGTCAGCCCCTGGTCGCCTGCGACCATCTGTCGGCGCACATCCGGCGGGAGACGAACGAAGTGGCCTGCGCGCAGCGGAATCTCTTCTCCGCCTGTCCGCAGGACGCCGCCGCCCGCGACCACCGCGTACACCTCTTCCTGGCCGTTGCCGATGTGGTCGTGCTCGAGGCCTTCTGCTCCGGGGGCCAGCTCGAGCTGGTTGATCCGAAAGCCTGCAACGCCGAGCTGATCCGTCAGGGCGCGGAAGATCCCGTTCCGTGCCTCGATCTGGCTCACGTCCACGATCCGGTGTGCACTCACTGCTCCTCCTCTTCTTGGGGGACTCAGGCGCTCTCCGGCGCCGATGCAAGACGTGACGGTGCTTCATGGAGTGGGTCGGGAATGCGGTCGCCGAGTCGCAGGAAGCCGGCCCCGGTCACACCCAGCGCGATCGCGCCGCCCCACCAGATCGCGTTGGGTGACGTTCCGAGCAGGACGCCTCCGACCGCGGGGCCGAGTGCCACGCCGGCCATGAAGCTCAGCTGGTAGAGCGACATGTAGCGGCCGAGCAGCTGCGGGGGCGCGATCTCCGCGACCAGCGGGCCGAGCACGATGAACTGGCCACACTCGGCGATCGCGATCAGGATCGCGACACCGGCCAAGATGGTGGTCGCGGCAAGCGTCGATCGCGTCTGGGTTGCGAGCAGGACCGCGAGCAGGCCGAGCGCGAAGATGGCACTGGTCGCGAACAACGCGTGAGTCCGACGCATCCGCGCCACCACACGTGTCGCCGGTACCTGCGCGACGACGACGAAGAAGGTGTTGAGGGAGTAGACGACTCCGATCTCGCCGGCCCCGAGCGGTGTGTGCGCCACCGCAAACGGCGGGAGGATGCTCGAGAAGTAGGCGCCGCCGATCATCACGAGCGCGAGGTTGCCCGCGATCAAGGCGAGCAGGAGCCGATCTCGAGCGACAGCCCGGAAACCTCGTCGGCTCGTCGACGAAGCCTTCGCCGCGCCGGGATTCGGGATCCACAGGAGCACCACCAGGGCGAAGGCGACGAAGGTGACCGTGTCGAAGAGGTAGAGCGCCTGGAAGGCGCGGAGGTGATGATGCGCGGCTGCGACGATGAAGCCCGCGACCGTCGCGCCGAGGCCGAGCCCGAAGTTGCCAGCGACGCGACGCAGCGCGGTCGACGCGGCGCGCCGCTCCGCGGGGACCAGGGTCAACGTCAGAACCTGCCCGGCGGTTCCCACGAGTCCGAAGCCGACACCGCCGACGGCCGAGCAGGCAAAGCCTTGCCAGGGACGGTGGACGAATGCCAGGCCTCCGTAGCCGACCGCGTTCACGAGATTGCCGGCCATCAGCACCCTCTTCGCACTGAAGCGATCGAGCAGCACGCCGGAAGGGAGCGTGACCACGGCCGCCGTCGCCATGACTGTCGCCAGGACCAGCCCCGCCGTCGCCGCCGAGAAGCCGCGGACCGTGTGGAGGTAGATGATCTCGAACGGGAGGATCAGTCCCGTGCCGAAGTAGTTGAGCGCGGTACCGGCTTGAAGGACCAGGACTGGTCTCGGAAGGCCCGTACGCCAAACGGCGAATACACGTGCGAGTGCGCTGCTCACGGGCATCAAGACACCGCAATGTCGCGAAACGGACCGCCGGTCCATTTCCGGCGGAGCTGGTGTCATTGATGCGATGACCGTCGATCTCGAGCGGGCCAAGGCAGGCGACGAGCGCGCGTTCGCGACGCTCGTCGAGCCGTTCCGGCGCGAGCTCCAGCTGCACTGCTACAGGCTGCTCGGCTCTGTCCAGGACGCCGAGGATCTCGTCCAGGAGACGCTGCTCGCCGCCTGGCGTGGACTCGACGACTTCGAGGCGCGGGCGCCGCTGCGCTCCTGGCTCTATCGGATCGCGACCAACCGAAGCCTCAACGCGATTCGCGAACGCGGGCGACGCCCCGCCACGGAGAACACCATGAGATCCTCACGAACCCGCCGCGCCGTCGAGCCCAGCTGGCTCGAGCCGTATCCGGACAGCGCACTTCCGGATCCCGCTCCCGGACCTGAAGCACGCTACGAGCAGCGCGAAGCGATCCAGCTCTCGTTCATCGTCGCCCTGCAGCAACTACCTGCGAAGCAGCGCGCAGCCCTCGTGCTGCGCGACGTCCTCGGCTTCCACACCGACGAAGCCGCCTCGATCCTCGAGACGACGCCGCAGTCGGTCAAGGCCGCACTTCAGCGCGCACGCACGACACTCGACTCGTACACGCCGGAACGCGAGCAGGCACCGCTCCCCGACTCTCAGACCGAACGCGACCTTCTCGCCAACTTCAGCGACGCCATCGAAGCGGGCGACACCGCGCGCCTCCTGACGCTGCTGAGCTCCGACGCGCGCGTGACGATGCCGCCGCAACCGGGTGAGCTCATCGGGCACGACGCGATCGGCGTGTACTTCGACCGCACCGCCGAGATGCGCGGCGCCCCCCTACAGGTACGCGCGACCCGAGCCAACGGCCAGCCGGCCTTCGGCTGCTATCTGCGCTCGCAGCCGTGGGGCATGTTCGTGCTCACCCTGAGCGGCAGCAGGGTGGACGAGATCACCCTGTTCGCCGACCCCGCGCTGCCCGGCCGTTTCGGTCTTCCCGAGCACCTCGACCGATGATCCCGCCGCCGCCCGAGTTCCTCGAACTCTTCTGGACGGACCAGCGTCGGCGGGAAGCGATGGCGGCGGCCGAACGCCTGCGTGGCCCCGGCATCCTCCGGGCTCGAGCTGCCTCGGCGCTCCGGGCCCTGGCCGACCGTCTCGCCCCCGCCTCCGCTCCTCCGTGGCCGGCGCTACCGCCGGCTGCGCCAAGGCCGCGGATTACGCCGTCGCCGTGCGACGGCGGGACATCGATGTCCTAACTCGGCAAGTGGCACTACTCCTGCGGAGCTGCGGCGACGGTGTGCCTGCCGCGCTGCGACCACACGACCGCGACGACGACCGCCACCGCCGCGGCGACCGTCGTGCCGGTGACCCGCTCCCCGAGCAGCAGCGCCGACCACGCGAGCGTGAGGAGCGCCTGGAGCTGCTGCACCTGGCCGCCGCGCGCGATCCCGGCCAGCGCGAGGCCGCGGTACCACGCGAAGAAGCCGACGTACATGGACGAGACGCCCAGCAGCACGAGCGAGGTCCACTCGCCGGCGTTCGTGTGGTAGCCGCCGTGCGTCTCCAGCCAGAGGACGATCGACGCCGGCACCGTGACTGGCAGCGCGATCACGACGACCCACGAGATCACCTGCCAGCCGGGGATCTCGCGCGTCACCGACGCGCCGAGCACGTAGCACCACGCCGACGAGAAGACGGCGCCGACGACGAGCAGGTCGGCCTCGAGGCTGCCTCCGGAGCCGCCGCCCTGCGCGAGCGCGAAGGCGACGAGCGCCGCGGTGCCGACGGACGCTGCCACCCAGAACTGCCGCGAGGCGCGCTCGCGCTCGCGCAGGACGGCGATGACCGCGGTCGCGAGCGGCATGAAGGCGGCGATGACGGCGGCGTGGGCCGAGGTCGTGTGGCGCAGCGCGAGGGCGAGGAGGATCGGCCAGCCGAAGACGGCGCCGAGCATCGTGAAGAACAGCGGCCGCCAGTGCCGCCGTTCCGGCACGGGCACGCGGCGGACGGCGAGCGCCGCCGCGGCGAGGAGCCCGGCGATCGCCGCGCGGCCGGTCGCGGTCAGGAACGGGTCGAAGCCGCCGACCGCCTCTTTCGTCAGCGGCACCGACAACGAGAACAGCAGGACGCCGGCGAACGCCCATCCCAACCCCGCCCGGTGCGCACGGCTCAGCTTCGCCACCACTCCGCCGACTCTACGCGGCGGGTCGCGGCTGCCTACCAGAACCCGCGCCGGCGGCGGTTCTGCCGGTGGCCGAACGAGAACAGGCCGAGCGGGATGAAGAGGAACGGCAGGAAGAGGACGTGCCCCGCCGTCGCCACGAAGACGACGAGCGCGATCGCCAGGCCAATGGCGAGAACCCTGAACATGGCGGCGCTTGTGCTCGCCAGGCGCGAAAAACAACACGCCCGCGCCTGACACGTCCGTTCGTGACGGTGCCCGGCGGCTGCTAGATCGGCGCGTCTGCGGGACGCCGGCCACACGCTCCTGATCCGTTCGCCGCGCTGGCAACGCCGCTTTACCTCCGTTTTACGCCCGCCTGATGTGTGGCTGTGGGTGGCGGCGGTAATCCACGTGCGGTGGCACGGGCCCTCGCACTCGCGGTCGTCGGGATTGCGCTCCTCGCGGCGAGCGCGGGGGCCGGCACGCGCGCGCACCGCAGCGCGGCGTTCTATCTCTCGACCACCCAGCAGGGCCTTGCCGACATCCAGGCCCACTGGTGGGACGCGAAGGACGGCTGGTACTACGACACGTTCAACCAGCAGCCGCCGAACATGCCGCTCGCTCGGCTCTGGGACGTCTACCCGCTCTTCGAGACGCTCGTCGCCGTTGCCGAGGCCCAGCCGACCCAGGCGAACGTCTCCGCCCTGACGAGCTTCGCGAGCAACGCCGCCCAGCTCTACTGGAACCCGAACCTCCAGCCGTACGGCGGGTACGGCTGGTATCCCGGGCAGACGGACCGCCTCGCCGAGGTCTACTTCGACGACTCGGGCTGGTGGGGCCTCTCGTTCGTCGGCACCTACAAGGTCACGCACGACCCGCAGTTCCTCACCGACGCGCGCCGCGCCTTCCAGTTCATCGTCGGCTCGGGCTGGCGGAAGAAGGGCGGCGGCACCTGGTGGGAGACCCGCCACGACCACGTCACGATCGAGCCGCTCGCGGCCGCCGTGATGATCGGCACCCGGCTCTACGAGGCGCAGCACCGCACGAGCGACCTGACCTCCGTCCTGAAGCTCCTGCGCTGGGCGAACGCCCACTCCTTCGACAAGAACGTCGGCCTCTACACGAAGAACGACAAGGACGGGTCGATCATGGACTACGTCCAGGGGCTGATGATCACGGCGAACTGGGAGCTGTGCCAGACGCTCCACCAGAACGCGTACTGCACGAAGGCGCAGGCGCTCGCCGATGCGGCCGCTGCCCACTTCCCGCAGCAGCTCGACTGGCAGCCGTACTACGACGTCGTCTACCTGCGCTGGATGCTCGAGTACGGGGCCGAGAGCGGCGACCCGCGCTGGTACCAGCTCGCCTCCGACAACGCCGAGCGCGCGCTCGCGAACGCCCGCAACGAGAGCGGCTACTTCCTCAACGACTGGGACGGCAACCCGGTCGCCGACGGGATCCTGCAGGAGTCGTCGAACCTCGAGCTCTTCGCGCGGCTCGCCGCCACGCCGCCGCCTGCCGCTACTGCGGCGGGCCAGCCTGGGGCGTGACCGTCCCCGTCTGGTCGGAGCCGTCGGCGGCGATCCACGCGATCGGGTAGCCCGTGCCAGGCTTCAGCGAGAGGACGACGCCGCTGAGGTCGTTCGCCGCGTTGATCGCAGTGCCGTTGAGCGAGGTGATCACGTCTCCGGCGACGAGCCCGGCGGAGTCGGCTGCCGTCCCGGAGATGACCTGCGCGATCAGCGCCCCGCCCGAGGGGCCGTCCTGGACGCGGACGCCGAGGAACGCGGTCGGGCCGACGTGCACCTGGCTCGACGGCTGGCCCGTCCAGATCTGCTTCGCCAGCGTGAGCGCGCGGTTGATCGGGATCGCGTAGCCGTCGCCCTGGGACGAGTCGAACGAGAGCGTCGACGAGCCGGCGGTCACCATCCCGATCGCCTTCCACGAGGCGTTGAAGAGCGGGCCGCCGGAGTCGCCCGGCTGCACCGGCGCGTCCGTCTCGATCATCCCGGTCAGGCTCTCCGACGAGCCGCCCTCGGAGTCGTAGGCGGTGAGGGACTGGTTGAGCCGGACGATCGAGCCGGTCGCCGCCGACTTCGTCCCCTGACCGAGCGCGTTGCCGAGCGCGGAGACCTTCTGGCCGACCTTCAGCGTCGACGAGTTGCCGACCGAGATCGTCGCGAGCTTCGAGGCGTTCTCGAGCCTGAGCACGCCGACGTCCTGCGAGACGGAGTAGCCGACGACGGTCGCGGTGTACGTCTTCTTCGTCGTCACGTCGACGACCTTGAAGACGGTCGCGCCGCGGATGACGTGGTTGTTCGTCAGCACCTCGCCGGAGGGGTCGACGATCATCCCGGTGCCGGCCGCCTGGCCGTCCTGGTAGCCGAGCGTCGTATAGATGTCGACGATCCCGGTCGTGACCGCGCGGGCGCGCGTCGAGGCGGCGGCCGGGAGCGAGGTCGACAGGACGAGCGCCGCGACGATCGCGGCGAGCAGGCCGAGCCGGATTCGTAGCGTCCTCATGGCACCCATTGAAGCGGCGGTCGATGAGGCTCGGCTAAGTGGTCCGCAAGAAAGAGGTAAGCCTCAGGCGTCCGGGCGGCGGTTCTTGCGCGCCCGCTCCTGCTGCAGCTTCGCCTGCGCGTTCAGCGCCGCGGCGTCGTCGCGAAGCTTCGCGCTCCGCTCGCGCGCCGCCCGCGGACGGCTGACCGGGTGCCCCTCTGCGAGCACCGGCATCCCCGCCGCCTTCAGCGCGTCGAACTCCACGACCGTCAGGACCACCTGCTTGTGGCAGGTCTCCACGCCGCACTCGCACATGAACTCCCAGCCGGACGTGGCCTCCCCACGCGCGCGGAAGAGGTCGACGGCCTCGCGGATGCCTGCGTTGACCTCGACGAGGGCGCTGCTCTTGGCGGCGCCGTCCTCCTCGCTCATCACGGCCTCCGGGGGGAGAGGCTAGGCGCCTTCCTTCTTCTGCTGGCGACGCGTCCACCACTCGTCGCGGAGCTCTTCCTTCGCCCGCTTCCAGTTCTCCTCGGGGGAGCCGCCGTCCGCGCGCTGCGAGATCTCGTACGCCCGCTGGCGGATCGCTTCCTCGTCCGGCTCCCACTGCTGCTCCACGTCTTCTCCTCCCGGCGAGCGTACTCCCCGGCGGGGCGCTCGTAAACGGCCATTCCCCCTAGTGCACGTGAGGAATCGCGCGGACCGTCATCAACGCCCCGGCGACGAGGATCACGACCGCCGAGAGGGCGGGCAGCGCCCGGATCGCGAGGCCGTCGAAGCTCCGGCGGGCGAACGCCCCGCGGGCGAGGACGGCTGCGAGGCCGACCGCGGTGATCGAGAGCGCGAGGCCGAGCGAGAACGCGACGATGAGGACGAGCCCGAACGCGACGCGGTGCAGCGAGATGGCCGCGAGGAGGACGACGAGCGCGGACGGGCACGGGAGGATCCCGCCCGAGATGCCGACGGCGAGCAGGCCGCGCAGGCCGGATCCCGGCTCCGGGTGGTGGTGATGGTGACCGTGGTGATGGTGGTCGTGCGCGTGCCCGTGGCGGTGCGCCCGCTCATGCAGCCAGTCGCGGGCACGCGAGCGCAGGACGGCGAGGCCGATCGCGACGACGGAGATCCCGGCGATCGCGTCGAGCCACGGGTAGAGCCGGTCCGGGACGATCCACTGCGAGAGCGCGAGCGTCACGAGCCCGAGCGTGAACACGCCGATCGTGTGCGTGACGGTGACGATGCCGCCGAGGATCGCGGCGTCCCGCGGCCGCCCTTTCCGGCCGACGAGGTACGCGGTCACGATCGTCTTCCCGTGCCCGGGCGAGAGCGCGTGCGCGGCGCCCCAGAAGAGCGCGGCCGCGAGCGAGGCGAGCACGACGAGGAAGCTCAGCCGCCCGGTCGCGATCAGCCGCGTGAAGCCGGA
>JAFAIV010000208.1 GCA_019236545.1 Actinomycetota bacterium
CCTGCACGCGCTCTCGTGGACGGACCCGCGGCCCGGCGCGCACGTCGCCCGCGCGACGCTGTTCTATCTGGCCTCGCAGGTGGACGCCGGCCACGGCTGCCCGATCTCGATGACGCATGCCGCCGTCCCGGCGCTCCGCGCGTCCGCGCCGGAGCTCGCGGCGGAGTGGGAGCCGCTCCTCACCTCGCCGTCCTACGACTTCGGCCTGCGGCCGGCGGCGGAGAAGCGCGGCGCGGTGTGCGGGATGGCGATGACCGAGCGGCAGGGCGGCTCCGACGTGCGGGCGAACACGACCGCGGCCCGGCCGCTCGGCGGCGACGAGTACGCGCTCGACGGCCACAAGTGGTTCTGCTCCGCGCCGATGTCGGACGCGTTCCTCGTCCTCGCGCAGGCACCCGCCGGCCTCTCGTGCTTCCTCGTCCCGCGCGTGCTCCCGGACGGGACGCGCAATGCGATCCGCATCGAGCGGCTCAAGGACAAGCTCGGCGACCGCTCGAACGCGTCGAGCGAGATCCGCCTCGAGAGCGCGTGGGCGCGGCTCGTCGGCGAGGAGGGCCGCGGCGTGCGGACGATCGTGGAGATGGTCGTCCACACGCGGCTCGACTGCGTCGTCGGCACCGCCGCCGGGATGCGGCAGGCGGTCGAGCAGGCGACGCACCACGCGGCGCACCGGCAGGCGTTCGGCCGGCTCCTCGCCGACCAGCCGCTGATGCTCAACGTGCTCGCCGACCTCTGCGTCGAGTCCGAGGCCGCGACCGCGACCGCGCTGCGGCTGGCGCGCGCCTACGACGCGCGGGCGCGCGGGGACGAGCGCGAGGCCGCGTTCGCGCGCCTGGCGACGGCGGTGGCGAAGTACTGGGTCTGCCGGCGCGGCCCCGGCCACGCGGCCGAGGCGCTCGAGTGCCTGGGCGGGAACGGCTACGTCGAGGAGTCGGTCCTGCCGCGCGTCTACCGGCAGCAGCCGCTGCAGTCGATCTGGGAGGGGTCGGGGAACGTCATCTGCCTCGACGTCCTCCGGGCCGCGGAGCGCGAGCCGGAGGCGGTCGAGGTGCTGCTCGACGAGATCCGCCTCGCGGGCCACGCGGGCGCGACCGCCCTCGCCGAGCGCGCCGTCGCCGAGCTCGACGAGCCGGGCGCGCGACTCGCGGTCGAGCGGCTCTCCGTCGCGCTCCAGGCGTCGCTGCTCGTCCGCCACGCGCCGGATCCGGTGGCCGACGCCTTCTGCGCGACCCGGCTCGAGCGCGGCGGCGGCCTCGCGTACGGGACGCTCCCGGCCGCGACCGACCTGCGGGCGATCGTGGAGCGACACCGTCCATCGCCGTCCGATGCGAAGACCGGTTTCCGCTAACTTCGGCGGCGGTAGCCCGTCAAAGGTGAACGAGAAGCGATGCTGACGCCTGTTCCGCCCAGCGAGTGCGAGCGGGCGCGCGCATCCGTCTCGGCGCAGCTCGACGGAGAGCTGTCCGAGCTGGAGACGCTGCGCCTGGAGCTCCACCTCCGCGACTGCGCCGCCTGCGCGTCGTGGGCGAGCGGCGTGCACGTGGCGACCATGCAGCTCCGCCAGGCGCCGCTCGAGGTGCCGTCGGTTCGCATCGCCCTGCCGCGCCGCCGGCGCACCGGCGTCCTCGCGCTCGCGGGGGCGAGCGCCGCGATGGCCGCAGCGGCCGCGATCGCCGTCCTCGGCTCGATCGGGCCCGCGAGCCAGGGGCGCGTGAGCGCGACTGCCGCGGGCGAGCGCGTGACGAGCGACGTGCCGCCGCTGACGTTCAACAGGCAGATGCTCTCCGACGGCCAGCTCAGCGCGCTCGAGACGGAGTTCCTCGGCACCGGCACGCTCCGGTCGGGGAACGTCTACGCGACCTAGCGTTTTCCCCTTTTTCTAACTAAGCTTCCGCGCCGTCGTCCTACGACATGACGGGGCGCCCCTTGCGGGGCGTGGGAGATAGCAGGCGCCGCCGTGGCAGGAGGGCTCCCGGCGCCATACAACGGAGGGAAATCGATGCGTAAACGCCTCTGGCTCCTTGTGGGAGCGGCGGCCGCCCTGCTTGTGGTGGCGACGTCCGCGACCGCGACGAGCAGGGTTGCGGGGTCTGCGAGCGCCTCTCGCGGGACCCCGGCGGCGGAGCCGTTCGCCCAGGCCTTCGCCCACACGCCGAAGACCGTTGCCGGCCGCATGGCCAAGCTCACCACCGTCTGGGGTGAGGAGCAGGACATCAACGGCTTCAACCAGAACCTCAACTGCTGCAACCAGCTCGCCGGTGGCCTGATCGCCGGCAACGAGGCGATCCACGGTGCGTTCAACCTGAACGACAAGGGTCAGTACTTCCTCGACCTCGCCGACAAGGCGACCGCCAACGCGACGGGCGTGACGATCCACATCAAGCCGAACGCGTACTGGTACTGGGGTGGCCAGAAGGTCCCCGTCACGTGGAAGGACTTCCAGTACATCTGGTCGCAGATCCTCAACAAGAACAACGACGTCACCTCGACGGCGGGGTTCGACCAGATCGCGGCGGTCTCCGGCTCGAAGGACGGCAAGACGCTCAACGTGACCTGGAAGAAGTGCCCGGCCGGCGGCCCGACCCCGGACAACCCGTGCGGCTTCTACGCCGACTGGCAGTCGCTGTTCACGGGCTTCTACCCCGGGTTCGCGCTGAACGGCGTGGACTTCAACAAGATGTGGACCAACTGCATCTGCGGCTCGGACGGGAAGCCGGTCTCCGACGGCCCGTTCTACCTCCAGGCGTACACCAAGGGCCAGGGCACGGTCCTGATGAAGAACCCGTACTACTGGAAGCCGGCCCACCTGAACGAGATCGATTTCAAGGAGCCCTTCGACTCGAACAGCGAAGTCCAGGCACTTCGCGGTGGTGAGGTCGACGGCCTGATGTCGCCGACGTTCGGCACCTATCTCCAGCCGCTGACCTCGACGCCGGGCATCACCTTCAGCACGGTGCCGGGCTACTTCTACGAGCACCTCGACCTGCAGTTCGGGCCGAAGGCGCAGAACCCGCTGCTGCGGGCGCCGTGGATGCGGCAGGCGATCATGCAGGGCATCGACCGCCAGGCGATCATCAACACGGTGTACGGCGCCCTGGCGCCGGGCCTGAAGCCGCTGGACAGCGCCGTGTACTTCTCGACGCAGTCGACGTACCAGCCGGACTTCTCGAAGTGGAACTACAACCCGACGAAGGCGCTGGCGCTGCTCAAGAAGCACTGCTCGGGCGGCCCCTCCAGCGTCGACCCGAACACCTCGTCGGAGTGGACGTGCTCGGGCTACCCGGCCACGTTCCGCTTCTCCTGGACCGCGTCGAACACGACGCGCGCCAACCAGGAGGCGATCATCGAGGCGCAGCTCAAGAGCATCGGCATCAAGATCGTCGCCGTGCCTCGCGCCTCGAACGTGTTCTTCGGCCAGTACGTCTCGCAGGGTGACTACGACATCGTCGACTTCGCGTGGGTCTCGAATGACGGCGACCCGTCGGGGTACTTCGCCATCTGGAGCTGCGGTGGCGACTCGAACTACCTGCACTACTGCTC
>JAFAIV010000288.1 GCA_019236545.1 Actinomycetota bacterium
GGTTGCCGAGGCCCTTGAGCGCCCGGACGGACTCCCGGAGGAGCTTCTCGGCGCGCTCGACGTCGCCCAGGGCGTACGCGGCTCGGCCGACCATCATCGTCGCGTGCGCCTCGCCCGTCGTGTTGCCCAGCTCGTTCCAGAGCTCCCGTGAGGCGATGAAGTCGGCCTCGGCCTCCTCGTACGAGCCGCTGATGAGCTCCATCCAGCCACGGCTCTGGAGCGCTCCGGCGCGGCCGACGACGCTCATGCTCTCCTCGGCGAGCTCGAACGCGCGGTCGATCAGCGGTTTCGCGACGTCGATCTCGAGCTGGAGGACGTACGAGCTGACGAGGCCGCGCAGGACGAGCGACTCGAGGTCCTTCCGCTCCGCCTCGCGAGCGGCCGCGAGCGCCTCCTTCGACCAGCGTTCGAACGCGGCGCTGTCGCCGAGCCAGCCGGAGACGACCGCCGCCGCGTGGAGCGGCTCGAAGCGCACCCACGCCGGCTCGCCCTCCAGCGCGTGCACGGCCTCGTGGACGAGGCGCCGCGCCTCGACGGCGTCGGCGCGGTGGAAGAGGACCGCCTCGGCGAGCGCCGAGAGCGCCCGCCCCTGGGTGCGCTTGTCCCCCGCAGCCTGGGCGTCCGCCGCGATCTCGCGCATCTCCGCGAGCACCGCCGGCAGGTCGTTCATGCGCCAGGCAGCGCGGGCGCCGAAGTAGCGGCGGTCGAGCGTCGGCGCGAGCTCGGCGGAGCGCCTCAGCAGCTTCCGCGCGCTGCGGAACGACTCGCGCGTGAGCGCGCGCCGGCCCGCCTTCTCGAGCACGGCGGCGGCCTCCTCCGCCAGCTCCGCAGGCGCCGCTCCGTCCAACTCCGCGAGCAGACGCGTCGCCTGGTCGAGGTGGAACGCCCGGATCTCGAGCAGCTCCTCGCCGGCGAACTCGCCGAGCCACTCCGCGTACGCGTGGTGGAGGTCGGCGCGCGCGGTCTTGGAGAGGCCCGCGTACGCGACCTCGCGGATCAGGACGTGCTTGAACTTGAACGCGCGCTCGCCGCTGATCGTCGCGCGCGGCTCGGGGACGACGAGGTCGCGCAGCATGAGCTCCTCGAGGCGCCGGTGCGGCTCCTCGACCTCGGGCGCGAGCCGCTCGAGCGCGCCGAGCATGAAGATCCGGCCCATGATTGACGCGCGCTGGAGCAGAACGCGCTGCGGCGCCGGCAGCCGGTCGATGCGCGCGGCGATGAGCGCCTGCAGCGAGTCGGGGATCCGCTCGACGCTCGCGCGCGGGCGCTCCGCGAGCATGCGGACGGTCTCCTCGACGAAGAGCGGGTTGCCCTCGGTCTTCGCGAGGACGGTCTCGGTGTCGACGGGCAGGTCGAGCTCGCCGGCGAGCACGGTGACGAGCAGGGCGCTCTCCTCGGCCTGCAGCGGCTCGAGCTCGAGCGTCAACGAGCGGATGCGGCCGCCGCCCCAGCTCGGCCGCTCGTCCAGGAGCTCCGGACGCGCGATGCAGAGGAGCAGCAGCGGCTGGCTGCGCACCCACGCGGCGAGGTGCTCGATCAGCTCGAGCAGCGGCTCCTCGCCCCAGTGGACGTCCTCGAAGACGAGCACGAGCGGCTGCGCCGCCGCGAGCTGCTCCGCCCACGCGCGCGCCGCCCACGAGATCTCCTGCTGCGCCCGCTCGCCCTCGACCGCCTCGAGAACGCCGACGGCGAGCCCGAGGAGGTCGGCGACGGCCTCGTCCTCGCAGGTCTCGCGGAGCTTCGCGCGGGCCTCGTCGAGCGGATCGTCGTCGGTGATGCCTGCCGACGCCTTGACCATCTCGGCCAGCGGCCAGTACGTGACGCCCTCGCCGTACGGCAGGCAGCGGCCGGAGAGGACGGTGGCGCCCTCGAGGCCGGCGACGAACTCGCGCGCGAGCCGGCTCTTGCCGACGCCGGGGTCGCCGTAGATCGTGACGAGCGACGCGCGGCGGTCGCGCGAGGTGCGCGCGAAGGTCGTCTCGAGCAGCTCCAGCTCCGCCTCGCGCCCGACGAGCGGCGCGCTCAGGCGGCGGATCGGCTCGCCGAGGTCGATCGCGCAGAGCGCGCGATACGCGTGCACGGGATCGCGGAAGCCGCGCAGGCCGAGCTCGCCGAGCGCCTCCAGCTCGACGCGGTCGCGCAGGAGGCCGGCTGCGCCCGGACCGACGAGGATCTGCGCCGGCTCCGCCGCGCTCTGGAGCCGCGCGGCGAGGTTCACGGCCTCGCCGGTCGCGAAGGAGGAGTCGCGCTCGTCGGTGACGATCTCGCCGGCCTCGATCCCGATCCGCGCCTGGAGCCCGAGCTCCTCGACGCGCTCGAGGATGGCGAAGCCGGCGCGGACGGCTCGCTCGGCGTCGTCCTCGTGCGCGAGCGGCACGCCGAACGCCGCCATGACCGCGTCGCCGGCGTACTTCTCGACCGTGCCGCCGTGCGTGACGATGCAGTGCGACACCTGGTCGAAGAACCGACCCATGCGGCGGCGGACGACCTCCGGATCGGCGTCGGCGAGGAGTTCCGTCGACGCGACGATGTCGACGAAGAGGACGGTCGCGAGCTTGCGCTCCACGACACGGATGGTACGTGGGCGTCGGCTGGCTAGGATCGGCGCCGATGCTCGATCCGAAGGTCTTCAAGGCGTACGACGTCCGGGGCATCCACCCGACGGAGCTCGACGAGGAGGGCGCCGAGGCGATCGGGCGCGCGTACGTCGAGGTCTTCGAGCCGCGCCGCATGGCCGTCGGGCGCGACATGCGGCTCTCGTCGCCGACGATGGCCGCCGCCGTGATCCGCGGCGCGGTCGCCGCCGGCGCCGAGGTGCTCGACCTCGGGATGATCGGGACGGAGATGCTCTATTTCGCGGTCGGCTCGCTCGGGCTCGACGGCGGCCTCACCGTCACCGCGTCGCACAACCCGAAGGAGTACACGGGGATGAAGATCGTCCGCCGCGGCGCGCTGCCCGTCGGCGGCGAGTCCGGGCTGCTCGACATCCGCGACCGGGCGCAGGCGGACGACGGCCCGCCGCGCGCCGAGCCGGGGTCGGTCGAGGCGATCGACATCTGGCCCGGCTACGTCGAGCGCGTCCTCTCCTTCGTCGACCTGTCCGAGATCCGGCCGCTGAAGGTCGTGATCGACGCGGCGAACGGCATGGCCGGCGCGATGCTGCCGCCGGTCCTCGAGCACCTGCCGATCGAGGCGGTGCCGTGCTTCTTCGAGCCGGACGGCTCGTTCCCGAACCACGAGCCGAACCCGCTGCTGCCCGAGAACCGCGAGTTCATCGTCCGCAAGACCCTCGAGGAGGGCGCCGACCTCGGGGTCGCGTTCGACGGCGACGCCGACCGCTGCTTCTTCGTCGACGACAGCGGCCAGTTCGTCCCGGGCGACTTCGCGACCGCCTTGTTCGCGGAGTCGGTCCTCGCGAAGGAGCAGGGCGCGAAGATCATCTACGACGTCCGCGCCAGCCGGGCCGTGCCGCAGACGATCGAGCGCGCCGGCGGGGTACCGCTGATCAACCGCGTCGGGCACGCGTTCATCAAGGCGCGCATGCGGAAGGACGACGCGGCGTTCGGCGGCGAGGTGTCGGGCCACTACTACTTCCGCGACTTCTCGCAGGCGGACACGGGCGTCGTGCCGTTCCTGCTCATGCTCGAGCTGATCTCGCAGAAGGGCCGGAAGCTGTCGGAGATCCTCGCGCCGCTCCGCTCGCGCTACTTCCTCACCGGCGAGATCAACACGCCGGTCGCCGACGTCGCGCTGAAGCTGCAGGAGCTGAAGGAGCGCTACACGGCCGAGGGCGGGCGGATCTCGCACCTCGACGGGATCTCCGTCGACTTCGACGACTGGCACTTCAACGTGCGGCCGTCGAACACCGAGCCGCTGCTGCGGCTGAACCTCGAGGCGCTCTCCGAGCCGTTGATGGAGCAGAAGCGCGACGAGGTGCTCGCGCTCATCCGCTCCTGAGCGCCTCGAACCGGTCGCGCGGGAGCGCGTGCGCGGTGCGGCAGGCGAAGCCGGTGGTCGTCTCGGCGTGGAGGAGCGCGTTCACGATCGCGGCCTCGGTCGCCTCGATCGTCGTGTAGAAGAGCTCGTCCAGCTCGTCGTTCGGGAGCATCTGGAGCTCGACGCGGCCGCTCGTCGCGCCGAGGCCGCGGTTGCCGGTCGCGAAGCAGATCATCAGGTCGCCGCTCGAGTTCTCGCCCGCGCCGCCGGTGCGGCCGACGCCGAGCGCGGAGCGTCGCGCCAGCTTCTCGCACTGGTGCGGGAGCAGCGGCGCGTCGGTAGCCACGACGACGATGATCGAGCCCGCGCCGTCCGGTCCGCCCGGCAGCGGAACCTCGTCCGGGCCGATCAGCGTCCCGACGGGCACGCCATCGACGACGAGCCTGGCGCGGCGGCCGTGGTTCGCCTGCACGAGCACGCCGACCGTGAAGCCGCCCGCCGGCCGGGATGCCGTCCCGATCCCGCCCTTGAAGCCGTGGCAGATCATCCCCGTCCCCGAGCCGACGCAGCCCTGCTCGACCGGCCCACCTGTGGCCGAGTCGAACGCCGCGAAGACGTGCTCCCGCGCGACGTGCATCCCGTTGATGTCGTTGAGGAAGCCGTCCCAGGTCTCGCCTACGACCG
>JAFAIV010000313.1 GCA_019236545.1 Actinomycetota bacterium
CGCGGCGCGGGAGCCGGTCTACGTCTACTTCCGCCACGACGACGAGCCGGCGGCGCCGGCGCACGCGCTGCGGCTGCTGGAGCTGCTGGCCTAGAAGCGCCCGACGGCGCCCGCGTGCCTCGCGTACGCGCCGCTCTCGACGATGTCTGCGAGCTGGGCGACCGTGTGCCGCAGCTCGTCCTCGCTGTTGAAGAAGTGCGGCCCGAGGCGAACTCCGGCGTCGGGGCGGAAGTCGCAGATGATCCCGCGCTCGCCGAGCTCCTTGTGCACCGCGGCGTGGTCCGGCGACGAGACGGTGACGCTGCCGCCGCGGCGGGCCGGGTCGCGCGGGCTGACGATCTCGAGACCGGCCTCCTCGCAGAGGTCGATCAGGAGCTGCGTCAGGCCGAGTGACCGCTCCCGGATCCGCGGCACGCCGATCTCCTCGATCACGTCGTATCCGGCCGTCGCCGCGTACAGCGCCGGGACGTTCGGAGTCCCGGTGAGGAAGCGGCGCGCGCCGGCCGCGTACTCGAGCTCCGGCTCGAAGGCGAACGGCCGAGCGTGCCCCTGCCAGCCGACGAGCGTCGGCTCGAGCCGCTCGGCGAGGTCGGGGCGCACGTAGAGCCAGCCCGCGCCCGGCCCGCCGCAGAGCCACTTGACCGAGCCGCCGACGGCGAAGTCGACGCCGAGCGCCGTCAGGTCGAACGGGACGACGCCGGCGCTCTGGTAGCAGTCGAGCACGACGTACGCGCCGGCCTCGTGCGCTCGCCGGACGATCGGCTCGACGTCCTGGAGCTCCGCGTTCTTGAAGAGGACGTGGCTGATCGGGACGAGGAGCGTGCGCTCGTCGATGGCGTCGACGATGGCCGCGTCGTTCTCCACCGCGACGACCTCGAGCTGGGGCTGCGCCTGGTAGAGGTAGCGCACCGAGGGGAAGTTGGCCTCCTCGTAGACGACCCGGTTCCGCTCGCCGGGCCGCGGGAAGCACGAGAGGACGATCGCCTCGGCGACCGTCACGTTCTGGTGCATGACGATCGAGCCGGGCGGCGCGCCCATGATCCGCCCGAGCTGGTCGCCGACCGTGACGGACATGTCCCACCAGCCCTCGCCCCAGGAGCGGATCCCGCGCTCGCGCCACATGCGCGCGTACTCGCGCAGGTTGTCCTCCGCCGCCGCCGGCATCGCGGCGAGGGAGTGGTTGATCAGGTACGTGACGTCGCCGAGGATCGGGAAGCGGTCCCGATAGGACAGGAGCTCCTCGTGCATGGGGAGAGCCTACGCGGCCTGAGGCAGCGCTTCGCGGTACTCGCGGAAGTACTCGGGCCGAACGCGGAGGAAGCGCGCGCACTCCTCCATCAGCCGCGGCGACGGCGGCGCCGCACCGGCCACCGCCGCCGCGAGCGTGGTCGACGAGACGCCCTCGAGCATCTCGGCGAAGGTGTTGATCTTCAGCCCGCGCGCCGTCACGAACAGGTCGTCCTCGACCTCACGGACCAGTGCCGTCAGTGCCTCCCCGAACGGGAGCTCGGACCGTGAGAGATCGAATCCGGCGGACGACGGCGCCACGGCCCGCAGTCTCGCGGGCGGGTCGGACGGACTAGACCTCCTGCAGCGACCGCGCCCCCGGGCCGACGTACTTCGCCGACGGGCGGACGAGGACGCCGAGCCGCTTCTGCTCGAGGATGTGCGCCGACCAGCCGGCCGTCCGCGAGCACGCGAACATCGCGGGCGCGAGCGGCGGCGGCACCTCCGCCACGTCGAGCACGACGGCCGACCAGTACTCGACGTTCGTCCACGAGTGGCTCGGGCTCTTCTTGGCGATCGCCTCGTGCGCGACCTGCTCCAGCTCCTCGGCGACCGCGACACGCGGCGAGCCGAGCTCCTTCGCGACGCGCTTGAGGACGCGCGAGCGCGGGTCCTCTGCGCGGTAGACGCGATGGCCGAAGCCCATGATCCGCTCGCCGCGGGCGAGCGCCTCCGCGACCCACTTCTCGGCGTCGCCCGACTCGGCGACCGCGTCGAGCATCGGCAGGACGCGCGCCGGGGCGCCGCCGTGGAGCGGGCCGGAGAGCGCGCCGACGGCGGACGAGAGCGCCGCGCCGGCGTCGGCGCCGGTCGAGGCGACGATGCGCGCGGTGAAGGTCGAGGCGTTGAGGCCGTGCTCGGCCGTGCAGATCCAGTACGTGTCGATCGCCTTCACGTGCTTCGGGTCCGCCTCGCCGCGCCACTCGAGCAGGAACCGCTCCGCCGCGGTCTGGCCCTGCGCGACGACGTCCCGGTCGACCGGCGGCAGGTCGGCGCCGCGGGCGGACTGCGCGACGATCGACAGCGCCGCCGACGACAGCCGCCGCAGGTCCTCCTTGGCCTCCTCGTCGTCGATGTCGATGAACTGGCCGAGCTTCCACTCGCCGGAGAGCGCCGCGAGTTGCATCTGGAGGTCGGAGATGTGACCGCCGGTGCGGTGCTCGAGCTCGACGTGCGAGTACGGCAGGCCGGGCTGGAGGGACTCGTCGACGAGCAGGCCCCAGACCTGCTCGAAGGGGACGTTGCCGACGAGGTCCTCGATGTTGACCCCGCGGTAGCGGAGCTCGCCGCCCTCCTTGTCGGGCTCGGCGATCTCGGTCTCGAAGGCGACGACGCCCGCGAGGCCCGGTGTGAAGTCGTTCATGTCGGGAGTTCCTCCAGCTCGATCTCGAGGCCGATGCCGCGCTCCCGGGCGGCGGCGAGCACGAGGGCGGCCGCGGCCAGGTCCTGGACGGCGACGCCGACCGACTTGTACAGGGTGATCTCCTCCGGCGAGGTGCGGCCCGGGCGCGTGCCGGCGACGATCTCGCCGAGCTCGGTCGCGCTGCGCGGGTCGACCGCCGCGAGCTCGGCCGCGCCAGCGGGCGGCGGCGCGAACGCGGACTCGCGCGACTCGACGACGACCGTCGCGCCCCGGACGAGCTCGGGGTCGAGCTCCGAGCCGGGCGCGTTGTAGCCGACCGAGCCGACGTGCGTCCCGGGCGCGACCCAGTCCGCCAGCACCACTGGCTCCGCGGAGTGCGTCGTCGCCACGACGACGTCCGCGCCGCGAACCGCGTCCTCGAACGTGGGCGCCGCGACCGCGCCCAGCTCGCTCGCGAGCCGCTCCGCGCGCTCGGCGTCGCGGCCTGCCACCCGGATCTCGTCCCACGCGCGGACGCGCGAGAGCGCCCGCGCGTGCGAGCGCGCCTGGACGCCGGTGCCGAGCAGCGCGAGCACACGCGCCTCCGGGCGCGCGAGCAGGCGCGCGGCGAGCGCCGAGGCGGCGGCGGTGCGGGTGGCGGTGATGTACGTGCCGTCCATCAGGGCGACAGGCGAGCCGTTCCC
>JAFAIV010000420.1 GCA_019236545.1 Actinomycetota bacterium
ATCGCGCTCGAGCAGAACTACCGCTCGACGCAGAACATCCTCGACGCCGCGAACGGCGTCATCCGCCAGAACCGCGAGCGCAAGGACAAGACGCTCTGGTCGGAGCTCGGCGACGGCGACCCGGTGCGCGTCGTCGAGGTCGAGGACGAGCACGCCGAGGCGCGGTACGTCGCCGCCGAGATCGCGATGCTCGTCGAGCAGGGCTACTCCGGCAGCGAGGTCGCGGTCTTCTACCGGACGAACGCGCAGAGCCGCGTCCTCGAGGACGTGCTCGTCCGGCAGGGGATCGCGTACCAGGTGATCGGCGGCCCGCGCTTCTACGAGCGCGCCGAGATCAAGGACCTGATCGCGTACCTGCAGGTGATCGGCAACCCGTACGACGCCGTCTCGCTGCTGCGGATCGCGAACCGGCCGCGGCGCGGCGTGGGGGACACGACGCTCGCGAAGCTGATGACGTGGGCCGACCAGCGCGAGATCTCGCTCTGGGAGGCGACCGCCGAGGCCGAGAACGCCGGCGTCGGCACCGGGCCGCTGAAGAACCTGCGCCAGTTCCGGACGACGATCGAGTCGCTGATGAGCGCGGCGCAGGAGCTCGACGTCCCCGACCTGATCGAGGCCGTCCTCGACCGCAGCGGCTACCGCGAGGCGCTCGAGGCGGAGCGGACGATCGAGGCGCAGGGCCGGCTCGAGAACCTCGAGGAGCTCGTGTCCGTCGCGCGCGAGTGGCTCGAGCAGAGCGAGGAGCCGACGCTGTCGGGCTTCCTCCAGGAGGTGTCGCTCTACTCCGACCAGGACGCGATCCGCGGCGAGGGCTCGCTCGTGACGCTGATGACCCTCCACAACGCGAAAGGCCTCGAGTTCCGCGCCGTCTACCTGATCGGCATGGAGGAGGGCATCTTCCCGCACTCGCGCTCGATCGAGGAGCAGGGGATCGAGGAGGAGCGCCGCCTCTGCTACGTCGGCATGACGCGGGCGATGGAGCGGCTGACGCTGCTGCACGCGTCGTCGCGGATGCTCTACGGCGGCCGCTCGTACAACCTGCCGTCGCGCTTCCTCGACGAGCTCCCGGACGCGCACGTCGAGCGCGACCGGCTGCGACCCGCGTCGTGGTCGTCGTACGGCGCGCCGCGGCTGAGCCAGGTCGCGCCGCGGGAGGACGTCCCGTCGCTCGGCACCGGCGACTCGGTGCGGCACGGGACGCTCGGCGAGGGCGTCGTGGTCCGGGTCGAGCCGGGCGGCGTCGTGACCGTGCGCTTCGCCGGGGACGGCAGCGAGCGGCGGCTGATGCTCGACTACGCGCCGCTCGAGAAGCTCTAGGGCTTCTTCCTCCGCTTCTTCGGGGGCGTCGGTTTCTTCTTCGCCGCGGTCGTCGTCTTCGGCGGCGGCGGCGGCGCGGCGGTGGTCGTCGTCGCGGGCGGCTGCGCATTGCCGACGCTGAGCAGCCCGGCCATCCCCTGGTCGACGTGCGGGTCGCACTGGTACTGGTAGTTCCCGTCCACGAGCGTGACGGTGACGGTCGCGTCGCCGACGAACTCGACGCTCGTGACGACGACATCGACGCCGCCCGGGCCGAAGATGTGGAAGTCGTGCTCCGCAGACTTGTCGTGGACGAGCAACGTGTACGTCCCCGGGTCGACGTGCGTGACGCGGTTCCCCTGCGCGTCCGCCAGCGAGATCGTGAACCCCGGGCCGACGGTGCCGACGAGCTGCGGCGGCCCCGCGGCCACGGCGAGGGCGGCGAAGAGCGCGGGGGCGAGCACCTGTGCGGACACTACGCGACTGACTAGGCTGCGGATTCGTGCCCGAGATCCGCACCGTCCGAGACCACGACGAGTTCAGCCGCGCCGTGGGCGCGATCGGCCAATACTTCAGCCCACCGCCGGGGCCGGAGATGCTCGAGCGGTTCGGGCAGATCCTGCCGGAGGAGCGGGTGCACGCCGCCTTCGACGGCGAGGAGATCGTCGGCGGCGCGGGCGCGTTCCCGCTCGACTTCTCCGTCCCGGGCGGCTCGCTCCCGTGCGGCGGCGTCACGATCGTCGGCGTCCTCCCGACGCACCGCCGCCGCGGCGTCCTGCGCGGGCTGATGGACGCGCAGCTGCGCGACCTGCACGAGCGCGAGGAGCCGCTCGCGGCGTTGTGGGCGTCCGAAGAGACGATCTACGGCCGCTTCGGCTACGGGCGCGCGTCGTGGATGGGCGCGCTGCGTGTGCCGCGCGAGTGGAACGCCTTCGCGCAGCCGCTGGAGCGTCGCGGAACGACGCGGTTCGTCACCCCGGACGAGGCATTCGACCTCTTCCCGCCGGTCTGGGAGGCGGTGCGCCGCCGGCGGACGGGCATGTTCGCGCGGACGGACGACTGGTGGCGGCTGCGCCGGCTGCGACTGCCGCAGGAGGAGGCGAGCTCGCCGCGCCGCTTCGTCGCGCTCGAGATCGCCGGCGAGACGCAGG
>JAFAIV010000025.1 GCA_019236545.1 Actinomycetota bacterium
CGCTACGGCTCCGAGGTCGACATCCAGCCGCAGAACGCGCCGTCGCTCGTCGTCACGCTGACGCAGCTGAAGGTCGACCCGTCGCTCACGGTCGGCAGCACCGTCGTCAGCGGCGCGCGGAAGCTCGGCACCGTCGTGAACCTCGCGCTCGTCGAGCACCAGTCGCTCGCCCGCTACACGAACGACGCCGGGAACCACGTGACCGTCGAGATCCGCCCGGCCGCGAGCCTCTCCCTCAGCTGAGGATCCTCTTCCTCGCCGACGTCTTCGGCGTGCCCGGCCGGCGCGCCGTCGAGGAACGCCTGCCGCGGCTCCGCGATGAGCTCGACGTCGACCTCGCGATCGTCAACGGCGAGAACGCGGCCGACGGCGCGGGGATCACGGGCAAGCTCGCCGACCGGCTGCTCGCCGCCGGCGCGGACGTGATCACCCTCGGTAACCACACCTACCGCCGCGAGGGGATCGCGGCCTACCTCGCGCGCAGCGAGGTCGTCATCCGGCCGGCGAACCAGGGGCGTTGGACCTCCGGCCGCGGGCTTGCGGTCGTCGAGGCGCGCAACGGCGTGCGCGTCGCGGTGCTCAGCCTGCTCGGCTCGCTGTTCCTCGACACGCCGGTCTCGCCGTGGGAGGTCGTGGACGACCTGGTGGAGGAGGCACGCGCGGGGGCGCCGGTCGTCGTCGTCGACTTCCACGCCGAGACGACGAGCGAGAAGGTGGCGATGGCGACGTGGCTCGACGGACGCGTCACCGCGGTGATCGGGACCCACACGCACATCCAGACGAACGACGCGCGCGTCCTGCCCAAGGGCACCGCGGCGATCACCGACGCGGGCATGACCGGCCCGCACGACTCCGTGATCGGCGTCCGGGCGGAGCTCGCGATCGCGCGCATGCGCGAGCGGCGGCCGGTGCGCTTCGAGCCCGCCGAGGGCGGCGTCCGGATCGAGGGCGTCGTCGTCGACTGCTCAGACGACGGCCGCGCTCACGGGATCCAGCTCCTCCGCGTCGTCGTCTGACGGCGCCGCGGCGACGGCCACCGCCGGCGCGAGGAGCGCGATCGCGGCGAACGCGTAGAACCACGGGATGTACGTGTAGAGCCAGTACGTCAGGACGATCTCGAACCCGGCGAGCAGCGCGGCCGTCAGCGCGGCGAGCTGGAGCGGGTTCTTCCGGCGTGGGAAGAGAGCCGCGAGCAGGGCGCCCGCGACGAGCGCGACCTGGAGGATCCGCTGGACGACGTGCAGGTCGGGCAGCCCGCGGGCGTGGTACTGCCGCCAGTCCCAAAGCGAGAACGGCGCGTCGCGCCCCGCCTGCCAGCCGATCGTGCGGTGCCAGAAGACCGCGAGCTCGTGCAGCGGGTCGGGCTCGAGCAGGACGACCGAGAACGCCGCCAGCGTGGCGATGGCGAACCCGAGCACGTAGCGCAGCTTCGGCCGCCGGTCCGGGTACGTGAGCCAGAGCGGCACGACGATCAGCGACGCGAACTTCGTCCATCCCGACAGCGCCGAGAAGACGCCGCGGCCGGCGTCCGAGGTGCAGACGAGGAAGCCCCAGACGAGGAAGCACGGCATCAGCACGTCGTTCGTGTTCGAGTTCGACGCGTACTGGGTGAACGGGTAGGCCGCCCACGCGAACGCGAGCGTCGCCGCCAGTCGCGCCCCGCCGAACCTCCTCCCGACGAGGAAGAGGCCGAGCATCGTCAGCAGGTCGAAGGCGATCGACGTGAAGTGCGCGGCCGGCAGCGAGTCCCACTTGCCGCTCCAGCCGAAGATCCAGAAGCCGGGGAGGTACGACTCGTAGGCGACCGGGCCGTACGTGTCGCCGAGCGGGTTCGCGGACTCGCAGCGGCCGTCGGCCTGGATCCGGTCGCGGATCTCGCCGCTCGCGTCGGCCGGGCCGCACGGCGTCCGGTCGTCCTCGACGGGGAAGTTGCCCCACGGCGCCTGCCCCGCCCAGATGCGCTCGGCGCCGATGACGCCGGAGTAGCCGACGTCGATCACGTTCGAGGCCTCGACGTTCAGGCCGATCCGGAAGCCGGCGAGGAAGACGGTCGCGGCGAGCAGCACCCAGACCGGCCAGACCGGGCGGCCGCGCGTCCCCTCGCCCGTCCTCCCGATCCGGATGCAGCGGAGCACGACCCAGACGAGCGCCGGGTAGATGAGCGGGTCGGCCGTGAAGATGTCGCCGTGGTTGAAGAACCACAGCGAGGCGGTCGGCGAGAGCAGGAAGAGCAGGTCGAGGTTGCGCAGCGAGAGCGGCCGCCGCCAGTCGGCGAGGCCGATCAGGAAGGCGGCCATGAACGCGCCCCAGACCCACGGGTCGTTGATCGTCGTCCCGCCGAACGCGCCCGGCGAGCCGCGCGCCATCCCCCACGCGACCTGCGGGCCCGTCCACGCCTCGGTGACGACACCGGTCGCGTCGTCGACGGTGCCCTGCGCGATCTCGCCGGCCGCCCCCCACCAGACCTTCACCGTCCACGTCTTGTCGGTCGTGGAGTAGTCCTCCTCGTCGACGAGCCCGGTCTTCGGGTAGCGCGTGAGCCAGTCCCGCACCTTCGGGTAGGCCTCGAGGTCGTGGAGCGCCTGCGGCTTCGTCAGGTGCGGCCCGGTCGGCGGCGGCGGCACGAGCGGCGTCTGGACGAGCCGGCCCTTCGAGTCGAAGACGGGCGACGTCGGAGTCGTCGTGTCGGCGCGCGCGGCGGGTGCGAGGGCGAGCGCGGCGAGGGCGGCGGCGACGAGGCGGAGCCTCACGCGCGGAAACTTACG
Organism: Actinomycetota bacterium; assembly: GCA_019236545.1. Classification (GTDB taxonomy): domain Bacteria; phylum Actinomycetota; class Thermoleophilia; order Gaiellales; family Gaiellaceae; genus Palsa-739. The sequence goes on from JAFAIV010000025.1 coordinate 2,766, forward strand.
CGCGGGCGCGGAACGACCAGAGCTTGTTGCCGATGAAGTTCAGCGGCGTCACGACGACGATCGCGACCGCCTGCGCCGAGAACTTCCCCAGGCCGCCGGTGATCAGCAGGTGCAGGACGCCGAGGTTGGCGCCGAGCGAGGCGAGCGAGACGACGAGGAAGCGGAGGCCCTGCGCGCCGACGTGGCCGCGCTCGGCCCGGAACGTCCAGAGCCTGTTCCACGCGTAGTTGCTCGTCACGGCGACGAGGAACGAGCAGGTCGCGGCGGCGAGGTAGTGCAGGCCCTCGTGGATCAGCACCGCGTAGACGGCGAGGTTGATGAGGTAGCCGATGCCGCCGACGACGCAGAACTTCGCGAGCTGCGTCCAGTTGCGCTGCGAGAGGAGCGCGGCGCGCCAGCGGGCTGCGCGGGCCGGACGCCTGCCGAGGACCTGGGCGGGAGGTTCCAAGGCCCCGGGAGCGTACCTAGGCGGCGGCGCGGCCGGGCGTGACCACGGCGCCGTGCGGGTCGACCTGCTCCATCTCGCCCTCGCGTTCGACGACGAGCGCGGCGATCGTCCCGTCGTCGCCCGTCAGCACGTCGCGCAGCGGGCCGATCGGCGAGGCGCCGCGGGTGACGGCACCGCCGAGGAGGCCGCGCAGCGACGCGGCGCGCCGGCGGTAGAAGTCGACGTCCTCGAGCAGGAGCAGCGCGGAGCCGACCTCCACCTCGCCCTCGGCGAGCACGGCCGCGGCGATGGGGAGAAAGCGCTGGACGTCGTCGCCGCAGAGCACGACGAAGCCGAGCACGCGCCACTCGCCCGTCTCGAGCAGCACGTCGACCGGCTGACCGAGACGGATCCCGTGGAGGCGCACCGGAAGCTGCAGCAGCGCGGCGGCCGACCTCGACCCCATCATCGCCATCCTAGAACGCGTCCCTGCCGATGAGCGGTACGAAACGGCAGGGCACGCTCCGCAGCACCGCCGGGCCCTCCGGGCTGCGGACGACCACCTCGAGCCGCTGCTCCCGCAGGTCGCCGACCGGGACGACGAGCCGGCCGCGGAGCTCGAGCTGGTCGTAGAGCGCGGGCGGCGGCTCGGGCGCCGCGGCGGCGACCGCGATCGCGGCGTAGGGAGCGTGCTCCGCGAGCCCGCGCGTCCCGTCCCCGGCGTGGACGTGCACACGGGCGCCGTACCCGAGCGCGGCCAGCGTCTCCCGCGCGCGCTCGGCGAGCTCCGGGATGCGCTCGATCGTGTGCACCTCCGCCGCGAGCTCGGCCAGGACGGCGGCCTGGTAGCCGGAACCGGTGCCGACGTCGAGGACGCGCTCGAGCCCACGCAGCGCGAGCTGCTCGCAGATCAGCGCGACCATGTACGGCTGCGACATCGTCTGCCCCGCGCCGATCGGGACCGCGCCGTCGTCGTAGGCCCGGTCGCGCTCCTCGAGCGGAAGGAAGGCCTCGCGCGGCACGCGCGCCATAGCCTCCAGCACGCGCTCGTCCTCGATCCCGCGGCGGCGGAGCTGGTGCTCCACCATCCACTCGCGCTCAGCGCGCATGCGCGAGCGCCCGCATCGAGGCGGGCGGCGCGACGCCGAAGTGCTCCAGCACGGCCGGGGCGACCTCGGTGATGCGGGAAGGCGAGGCGTCGAGGCCGACGGTCAGCAGCGGCACGAGCGAGTCGCCGGCGCCGAGTGAGCCGTGGCTGCCGCCGCCGGCGTGGTGGCTGCCGCCGAGGTCGGCGAGCTCCCAGCCGTCGGCCGCCGAGACGAGCAGCTCGCCCGCGTTCGGGTTCGCGAGCGCCGACCAGGAGCGGTGCAGCGCGTCCGGGTGGTCGAGGATCGAGCGGTCGCCGCTCGTCTCCCACCCGTCGCCGGTCGGCCTGAACCGCAGCTCCTCGCCCTCGCGGCGCGCGACCCCGTCCTCCCCCTCGCGCCGCAGCGTCGTCTCGACCGCCGGGTTTCCGTCGAGCAGCCACGCGAGCGTCGTCGCGTCCACGCGCGCATCGGGGAGGAGGTAGACCTGGCCGGCCCTGTTGGACGCGGCGACGACGATCTCGTGCTCGAACT
>JAFAIV010000030.1 GCA_019236545.1 Actinomycetota bacterium
GGCGGGACGGCTTTAGCATGGCGCCGTGGATCTCGACCTCGTCTTCCTCGGCACGTCGGCCTCGATGCCGACGGCGCAGCGCGGGCCGGCGGCGATCCTGCTGCGGCGCGGCGGCGAGCGGCTGCTCTTCGACTGCGGCGAGGGGACGCAGCGGCAGCTGCAGCGGTCGGTCGTCGGGCTGCCCGAGCTCGAGGAGGTCTTCCTCACGCACTACCACGCCGACCACGTTCTGGGTCTCCCGGGGATGCTGAAGACGTTCGCGCTGCGCGGTCGCGAGGACACCGGCCTCACCGTCTACGGGCCGCGCGGGCTCGGCGACCTCTTCAAGCATCTGCGACCCTTCCTCGGGCGGCTCCCGTATCCGCTCGACCTCGTCGAGCTCGCTCCGGGCGACGAGCTCGAGCGGCACGAGTACCGGATCCAGGCGTTCCCGCTCGACCACGGCGTCGCCGGGATCGGCTACGCGCTCGTCGAGCACGAGCGGCCCGGCCGCTTCGACGTCGCGACCGCGGACGCGCTCGGAGTTCCGTCGGGCCCGCAGCGCGGCCTGCTGCAGCACGGCGAGTCGGTCACGCTCGACGACGGGACGGTCGTGACGCCGGACGAGGTTCTCGGCGAGGCGCGGCCGGGGCGGAAAGTCGTGCTCGCCGGGGACACGGCGCCGTCGCCGCAGGTCGTCCAGGCTGCAGAGCACGCGGACGTCCTCGTCCACGAGGCGACGTTCGCCGCAGACGAGAAGGACCGCGCGCGCGAGACGATGCACTCGACGGCCGCCGACGCCGCCGAGGTGGCGCGGCTCGCCGGCGTCCGGCTGCTCGCGCTCACGCACGTCTCCACGCGCTACTTCGGCCCGGACCTCGCGCGCGAGGCGCAGGACGTCTTCCAGGAGACCGTCGTCCCGCGCGACTTCGACACGATCGAGGTGCCGTACGCCGAGCGCGGCGCGCCCCGCCTGGTGAGAGCGGGTGCCCGGCCCGAGCGCGAGCCAGCACCTATGATCGAGAGCGCATGAGCGGGATGATCCAGGTGGCGACGGCGGGCGACGTGGCCGAGGCCGAGGAGATGCAGGAGATCCTCCGCAACGCGGGGATCGAGTCGCAGATCGCGCAGTCGGTGGACGACGACGCCGTCAGCGTGCTCGTGCACGAGTCCGAGCTCGAGTCGGCGCAGGACGTGATCGAGGCGCTGACGGAGCCGGACGACCTGATCTCCGAGCCATAGGCGCTCGACCCGACTTCGGCGCCCGCGCAGCGCGCTACGACGAGCTCCGACCGCCGGACGAGGACTGGCGGGAGCTGTTCGACGTCCTCGTGCGCGAGGGCGACCTGCGCGGCCGCCGAGTGCTCGAGGTCGGGTGCGGGACCGGCGCGCTCGCGCAGGCCCTCTCGGAGCGTGCCGCCGCGCGTGTCTGGGCGGTCGACGCGGAGCCGGCGATGGTCGAGCTCGCGCGGTCGCGCCTGCGCACGGTGCGCGTCGCGCGTGCGGAGGAGCTGCCGTTCAAGGACGGCTGGTTCGAGCGCGCCCTGCTGCGGCTCGTCGTCCACCTGGTCGACCGTGGGCGCGCGCTGCCGGAGCTACGCCGCGTCCTCGCACCGGGCGGACGGGCGGTCGTCGCGACGTTCGACCACTCGCAGTTCGACGCCGGGTGGCTGAGCCGGATCTTCCCCGAGATCGGCGAGATCGACCGCCGGCGCTTCCCGGAGCCGGCGGCGTTCTGCGACGAGCTCCTCGCCGCCGGGTTCTCGTCGGCACGCGTCGTCCGGCTCTCGCAGCGCCACGAGAACACGCGCGAGCATGCGCTCGAGCGGATCCGCGGGCGCCACATCTCGACGTTCGACCTGCTCACGGAGGAGCAGATCGCCGCCGGCCTCGAGCGCGCGGAGCGCGAGCTGCCGGAGGTCGTCGAAGGCCGTCTGGAGTGGGCGATCGTGGTGGCCGAGGCGTAGGATGCGAGCCGTGAGCATGCTGGCGGTCTTCCGTGGCAGGCCGCGCGCCCTCGCAGGCGCGGCCGCCCGGCTTTCACCGGCTTCGTAGCCGCGCCCTCGCCGACGACCTCGTCCGCGACGCCCGGATCGCGTCCGGCGAGCTCGTGCTGGACCTCGGCGCCGGCGACGGCGCCCTGACACGGGCGCTCGGGGCCGTGGGCGCCCGCGTGCTTGCGGTAGAGCTCGACGCGTCGAACGTCGAGACGCTGCGGCGGCGGTTCGCGGGCCGGCCGCTCGTCGAGGTGGTTCACGGCGACGCCACGCGGGTCGCGCTTCCGGCCGAGCCGTTCGCCGTCGTCTCGAACCTCCCGTTCGGCGTCGGGACGGAGCTGCTGCGGCGCCTCCTCGACCCGCGGGCGCCGCTGACGCGGCTCGACGCGATCGTCGAGTGGGGGCTCGCGGCGAAGCGGGCCGCCGTCTGGCCGTCGACGCTCCTCGGGTGCCTGTGGGGCGCCTGGTTCGAGCTGAGCGTCGCGCGCCGGATCCCGCGCGCCTGCTTCGCGCCGCCGCCGACCGTCGACGCGGCCGTTCTCCGAGCGACTCGCCGCCCGGCGCCGCTCGTCCCGGCCGCCGAGGCGGCCGTGTACGAGTCCTTCCTCCGCCGCGGCTTCGACCGCGACCTGCCGCTCGAGCGCGTCCTCCCACGCGGTCTCCTGCGCGCGGTCGGCCACGAGCTCGGCTTCGACCCACGCGGCCACGCGCGCGACCTCGACGCGCGCCAGTGGGCTGCGCTCTACGCCGCGGCTAGACCTGCCAGTCGCCGCCGCGGAGGATCGGCACCCGCTCGCCGCTCCTCGTCACGCCCGTGACCTCGACCTCGTTCGAGCCGACCATGAAGTCGATGTGCACCGCGCTCTCGTTGATCCGCGGCACGTCCGCCGGGTCGGCGATCGGGCTCGAGTAGGCGTCGCCGAGCGCGAGGTGGCTGGCGGCGTTCTCGTCGAGGAGCGTGGTGAAGAACGTGCGCCCGAGGAGGCCGACGCGGCTGTGGCCGTCGACGAGCGCGACCTCGCCGAGGCGGGACGCGCCCGGATCGGTCGCGCAGCGGCCTCGGATCGCCTCCGCGTTCGTGTCGGCGTCGATCTCGACCGCGCGGCCGCCCTCGAACCGGAAGCGCAGCCCGGTGACGAGCGAGCCGGACACGTCGAGCGGCTTCGTCGCCGTGACGACTCCCTCCGTCCGCTCGGGGTCCGGGGTCGTGTAGAGCTCCTCGGTCGGGATGTTCGGGACGTGCCGGACGCCGGTGCGGGTCGTCGACGCGCCGCCCTCCTTGGCGAAGCGCGAGCTGGGGAGGAGGCCGACCGTGAGGTCGGTGCCGGGCCCGGCGAACTGGACGGCGTCGAGGTCGAGTGCGTCGATCCGCTGCGCGATCTGGAAGATCTCGTCGATCCGCGCGTCCCACGCTGCGGCCGGGTCGGGCTCGTCGAGGCGGCAGACGTGGGCGACGTCCTGCCAGAGCCTCTCGAGCGCGCGCTCGTCGTCCGGGTAGACGACCCGCGCCCACGCCTCCGTCGGGTACGGCGAGAGCGTCCACGCGACCGAGCGCTCGTCGATGACCTTGAACGTCTCCTGGACGGTGGGCAGCCGGTCGGCGCCCGCGCGCGCCGGGTCGACGCCGTCCATCAGCCCCGGCGGGACGAGCGGCACGAGGACGACGCGCGCCGCGTCGAGGTCGCCGAGGTCGAGCATCCGCCGCCCGAGCCACGGCGGCACCCAGCCGAGCGTTCCGTCCGGCGCGAGCCCCGCGCGCAGGCGCTTCACGCCGGCGTCGAAGTACTGGACATCGACGTACCGGGCGCCGCGCTCGTAGGCGAGGCGCGCGATCTCGTGGACGAGCGGCTGCGCCTCCGGCGGCGCCTCGACCGCCAGCACCTGGTCCGGCTGGACGTTTGCGCCGACCGAGACGATCAGGTCGGCGTACCGCGCCAGGAGGTCGTGATCCACGCCACAACCGTAATAGCCTTCGCTCGTGGACGAGGCCGACATCGAGCTGCGCCGGAGGACGTACGGGTTCTTCGTCGAGCACGGCCGCGCGCCCGTCCCCGCCGACCTCGGGCCGGTGGACGAGGTCGTCGCGGGCTGGCGGCGGCTCCACGACGCGCACGCGCTCGTGCTCGAGGCAGGGACGGACGAGATCCGGATGCTCAACCCGTTCTCGGCCGTGCCGACCACCTACCGCGTCCACGCCGGCGGCCGGTCGTGGTACGCGAACTGCGCGTGGGACGCGTTCGGCGTCTGCGCCGCGCTCCACGCCGACGGGCGGATCGAGACGTCGTGCCCGGACTGCGGCGCGCCGCTCGCGATCGAGGTGCGCGACGCGCGGCCGGACGACGAGTCGCTCGTCTTCCACTGCCTCGTGCCGGCGCGTCGTTGGTGGGACGACATCGTCTTCACCTGAAGCACGATGAACCTCTTCCGGTCGGAGGAGCACGTCGCGCGCTGGCTCGAGGGGAGGGAGCCGGGCGCCACGATCGCCGTGACGACGCTCAGCGAGCTCGCCCACGCCTGGTGGGACGACCGGATCGCGCCCGACTGGCGGCCGCACGCACGGGAGCAGAACGCCGCGATCCTCGAGCGGCTCGGCCTCGTCGGGCCGTTCTGGGAGCTCGCCTAGCCCCCGTCCGGGCGGGCAGCTACAGTCACACGCGGCACGAGCCCCTTTAACCCGGTCCAGCGAGGCCGGAAAGGAGTCGAATGAGTACGCACGTCCCCGTTTCGGGGAAGCCCCTGCTCGACGCGGAAGCGCTCGGCAGAACCCTTTCGAG
>JAFAIV010000157.1 GCA_019236545.1 Actinomycetota bacterium
CACGCGGCCGTGCTGCGGCGCCTCGGCGCCGAGCCGGTCGAGGTGCGCCTGCCGGAGCAGCTCGACGGCCTCGACGGGCTGATCATCCCCGGCGGCGAGTCGACGGCAATCGGCCGCCTGATGCGCCTCTACGGGCTCGACGAGGCCGTGAAGGAGTTCGCCGCGCCGATCTTCGGGACGTGCGCGGGGATGATCGTCCTCGACCGCGGCCACCTCGGTATCGGCGACTTCGTCACGCGGCGGAACGCGTTCGGCCGCCAGGTGCGCAGCTTCGAGGCCGACCTCGACATCGGGCATGGCGACGAGCCGGTGCGGGCAGTCTTCATCCGCGCGCCGTGGATCGAGGAGGCCGGCGACGACGTCGAGGTGCTCGCCGAGGTCGACGGCCACCCGGTGCTGGCGCGCGAGGGGCGGCTGCTCGTCGCCGCGTTCCATCCGGAGCTGACGGACGACACGCGGATCCACGAGCTCTTTCTGAACCAGGTACGGGAGGCGACGAGTGTCCGGGCATAGCAAGTGGTCGACGATCAAGCACAAGAAGGGCGCCGCCGACGCCAAGCGCGGCAAGCTCTTCTCGAAGCTGACCCGCGCGATCATCGTCGCGGCAAAGGAGGGCGGCCCCGACCCCGGCGCGAACCTCGCGCTCCAGAACGCGATCGAGAAGGCCCGCTCGTACTCGATGCCGAAGGACAACATCGACCGAGCGATCGCGAAGGGCGCCGGCACCGGCGACGACGCGACGCAGTATGAGACGGTCGTCTACGAGGGCTACGGCCCCGCGGGCGTCGCGGTCATCGTCGAGGCGCTGACGGACAACCGGAACCGCACCGCGGGCGAGGTGCGCCACACCTTCTCGAAGAACGACGGCAACCTGGGCACGTCGGGCGCGGTCGCGTGGCTGTTCGAGCGGCGCGGCGTCGTGCTCGTCGGCGCCGACGCGGTGGACGAGGACGAGCTGACGCTCGCGGCGGCCGAGGGCGGCGCGGACGACGTCTCGCTCGACGGCTCCTCGTTCCAGGTGCTGACCGCCGCGGAGAACCTCGCCGCCGTGCGCGACGCGATCGAGGCCGCCGGCTTCGAGATCGAGAGCGCCGAGCTGACGATGCTCCCGAAGACCACCGTCGCGGTCGAGGACGAGAACGAGGCGAAGAAGATCCTGCGGCTGATCGACCAGCTCGAGGACAACGACGACGTCCAGGACGTCTACGCGAACTTCGACATCCCGGAGCGCGTCCTGGAAGCCGTCGCCGGCTAGCGCTTCCGCGCGACCGCAGCGAGCACGTCGCCCGCGTCGTGCGGCGGCAGCCGCTCGTCGAGCGCGTTCAGCGCCCGCTGCAGCGGCGCGAAGTCGAGCGGCCACATCACGTGGAAGCGGAACGTCTCGATCCGCTCCACCTCGAAGCCCGCGTCCTCGAGCAGCGCGCGCAGGCTCTCGCGCGTGAACCCGCTCGCGGGCGACTGGACGCGCGAGTGGCGCCCGCTCAGGCGCAGCGCGCGCACGAGTGCCATCCGCGGGGCGTTGAGCACGCGCGAGACCCAGGCGCGGTCGTTGTCCGTCGAGATCACGAGGACGCCGCCGGGCCGCAGGACGCGGGCCAGCTCGCGCGCGCCGCGCGGCTGATCGAGGACGTGCTCGATCACCTGCGTGCTGAGGGCGAGGTCGAACTCGCCGTCGCCGAACGGGAGCTGCTCGAGGTTCCCCTGACGGAGGTCGGCGCGCGGCGCCGCGGCGCGGGCGGTCTCGATGATCCGCTCGGAGATGTCGACGCCGGCGATCCGCTCCGGCAGCTCCGCGTCGAGCGCCCGCAGGTAGCGGCCGTCGCCGCAGCCCGCGTCGAGGAACGACTCCGCCGGGAGCTGCTCGCGCACGAGCGCGCAGATCCGCGCGAACTTCCGGTCGACGCGCGGGTCGGGGAGCGGCTGCGGCGCGGCGTACTGCTGCTCCGCGCGCTCCTCGTAGTGGGAGCGCATGCTGTCGGAGGGAAGGCTCACGGCGGGAGGGTAGTCCCGTCCGACCCGCTCCGTACCGTGTCCGCGTGAAAGTCGTCGGCATCGACCCGGGGACGGCTGCGTGCGGGTACGGGATCGTCCACGAAAGCGGAGGGCGCCTGCGGGCCATCGCCCACGGGTGCTGGTCCACCCCCGCCGGCGAGGCGCCGGCGCTCCGCTTGAAGACGATCTACGACGGCGTGGCGGCGCTCATCGAGGAGCACACGCCGGATGCGGTGGCGCTCGAGGAGTCGTTCGTCGGCGCCGACGCCCGCATCGCGCTCTCCGTCGGGCAGGCGCGCGGCGTCGTGCTCGTCGCGGCCGCCAACGCGGGAGTCGCCTGCATGGAGTACGCGCCGTCGCGCGTGAAGCAGTCGATCTGCGGCTACGGCCGCGCTGAGAAGGCGCAGGTGCAGCGGATGGTGAAGGCGATCCTCTCCCTCGACGCGCCGCCGACCCCGAACCACGCAGCCGACGCGCTCGCTGTCGCGATCTGCCACGCGCTCTCGCCGCCGCTGCTGAGGATCGCCGGATGATCGCGCGCCTCCGCGGGACGGCGGTCGCCTCGACGCCGGAGGGCCTCCTGCTCGACGTGAACGGCGTCGGCTACCTCGTCGCCGCGACGCCGAGTGCGGTGCGCAAGGCGGACGGCGCGGGCGAGGTCACGGTCGAGACGTACCTCCACGTCCGCGAGGACGCGCTGCAGCTCTACGGGTTCGCCGACCACGCCGAGCGCGAGCTTTTCACGCACCTGCTCACGGTGAACGGCATCGGCCCGAAGGTGGCGCTCGCGATCGTCTCCGGCTCGCCCGCGGAGGAGTTGCGGCGCGCGATCGTCCGCGGCGACTCCGCCCGCTTCGTGGCGATCCCCGGCATCGGCAAGAAGACGGCCGAGCGGATCGTCCTCGAGCTGCAGGAGAAGCTCGGCGCCGCCGGCCCGTCCGTCGTCGCGCAGGTCGCGGCGGAGGACACGCATGTCGTCGCCCGCGACGCGCTCGTCGAGCTCGGCTACTCCGTCCTCGACGCGGAGCGCGCGCTCGCCGAGGTCGACCCGCTGCTGCCGCCGGAGGAGCGTGTCCGGCTCGCGTTGAAGAGAGCGGCGTGAGCACGCAGTTCCTGGCGCCGGCGCTCCGCGAGGAGGACGAGGAGGTCGAGCAGAGCCTCCGCCCGCGCCGGCTCGACGACTTCGTCGGCCAGGTGCGCGTCAAGGAGCAGCTGGCGATCGCGCTCGACGCCGCGAAGGCGCGCGGCGAGGCGCTCGACCACGTCCTGCTCGTCGGCCCGCCGGGCCTCGGCAAGACGAGCCTCGCGCACATCGTCCGCGAGGAGCTCGGCGTCGGCATCCGCGCCGTGGCCGGCCCCGCGCTCGAGCGGAAGGACGTCGCGGCGATCCTGACCGCGATCGAGCCGCGCGACGTCGTCTTCGTCGACGAGATCCACCGGATGAGCCGCGCCGCCGAGGAGATCCTCTATCCGGCTCTCGAGGACTTCCGGCTCGACATCGTCATGGGGCAGGGGACGGCCGCGCGGACGCTGACGCTCGATCTGCCGCCGTTCACGCTCGTCGGCGCGACGACCCGCACCGGCCTGCTCACGTCGCCGCTGCGCGACCGCTTCGGCATGACGTTCCGGCTCGACTACTACGAGCCCGCGGAGCTCGCGGCGATCGTCGCGCGGTCGGCGCGGATCCTCGGCGTGGAGATCGCGGCCGACGCCGCCGACGAGATCGCCGGCCGCGCCCGTGGAACGCCGCGGATCGCGAACCGGATCCTCCGCCGCGTCCGCGACGTCGCCGAGGTCCGCCACGAGGGCGCGATCACGACCGCGATCGCCCGCGAGGCGCTCGACCTGCTCGAGGTCGACGAGGCCGGCCTGGAGCGGCTCGACCGCGAGCTGCTCCGCTCGATCGTCGAGAAGTACGACGGCGGGCCGGTCGGCGTCGGCACGCTCGCCGCGTCGCTCGGCGAGGAGCCGGACACGATCGAGTACGTCTACGAGCCGTATCTGCTGCAGCTCGGCTTCATCCAGCGGACGCCTCGCGGCCGGACGATCACGAAGCTCGGCCGGGCGCACCTCGGGGCGGCGCCGGAGCCGGACGCGAGCCTGTTCTAGCCTCGCGCCCGTGCGGCGGATCCTCGTCACCGGCATGTCCGGCACCGGCAAGTCGAGCGCGCTCGCGGAGCTCGCCCGCCGTGGCGTCCGCGTCGTCGACACCGACGAGCCGGGCTGGACGGTCGAGGACGCCGACGGCGGCCGCTGGTGGGACGAGGAGCGGATCGTCGCGCTGCTCGACGAGGCCCGCGCGCCCCTGGTCGTCTCAGGCGCGGTGACCAACCAAGGCCGCTTCTACGACCGCTTCGACGCGATCGTGCTCCTCAGCGCGCCGGTGGACGTCCTTCTCGAGCGGATCGCGGGACGCGCGACGAACGACTACGGGAAGTCGCCGGAGGAGCAGGCGCTCGTCCTCGAGCACGTGCGGGAGGTCGAGCCGCTCCTGCGGGCGACGTGCACGCACGAGATCGACGCCACGCTCCCGCTCTCGGAGGTCGTCGGCCGGCTCCTCGAGCTGGTTCAGCGCTAGGCTCCGCTCGTGCCCGACCTGTGGACGCCGGTCGCGGAGCTTCCCCACGAGGCGTTCGTCGAGCGCGTCCTCAAGGCGATCGCCAACTTCGCGGACGCCACCGGCGTCGAGAAGCCCGTGGTCGAGGTGGAGCTGATGGACACGGCGCGGTTCGTGCTGGACCGCATCGACCCGGAGCCGGGCTTCGGGATGCTCACGCTCTACGTCAACGAGCCCGACGGCGACTCGCCGGATGCGCTGATCGTCCCGATCGGCTCGATCAGGCGGATCGAGCTCCGCACGTCGCCGGAGGAGCGCGTCGCGCGCTTCGGCTTCAGCGTCCCGGCCGCGTAGACGAGCCAAGGCGCGACGAGCAGCGCCATCACGTCGAACCAGACATAGCCGCTGGCGACGCCGCTCGGCGGGTTCCCGTCCACGATCCCCGTCCCGGGCAGGTGCGCCGCCCAGCGCCACGTCCCGATCGACGTGCCGTACAGCTCGAGCGCGCCGACGACGACGAAGACGCCTGCGTAGGCGGCCCGCGCGCGGGAGCGCCAGAGGAACGCGAGCAGGAGCGGGACCCCGAACGCGCCCGCGAGGTCGAGGCGCGGCAGGACGGTCAGCCCGGCGATCCCCCACACGGCGGCGCCCGTGGCGGCGACCGCGACGAGCCGTCGCGACGGGACGATCCCAGCCAATGCGACGCCGCTCGGGTAGACGAGCCCGTGCGCGGGTGGGATGAAGAGCGGCAGATTGTGGAGCCGGTAGTGGTAGACGCCCCAGACGAGCGACCCGGTCACCTCGCCGACGGTGGCGAAGCAGACGACGCCGAGCGCCTGCGCGCGCGCGAGCGCGGGGAGGGGGCGGAGC
>JAFAIV010000200.1 GCA_019236545.1 Actinomycetota bacterium
CCTCGGCGTTCTTCCCCGGCGTGTTCACGAGCGGGAGGCCGCGCGCCGTGACGGCCGCGACGTCGACGTTGACCGGCCCGCCGCGCGCGCAGCCGACCAGCCGGAGCACCCGAGACGCGTCGAGCACCTCCGCGGTCACGGGCGCGCCTTGGACGACGAGCACCTCGACGTCCGGCATCCGAGCGGCCAGCTCCTCGGGCGAGCCCTGGTACTCCTTGAGCGGCAGGTCGGGCGGCGTGGCGGTGTCGTCCACCTGGAGGAACTCGAGCCGATGCGCGTCCGCGAGCACGGCGAACGCCTCCTCGAAGTAGCGGACCGGCATGTACGAGTCGCCGACCGCGAGGACGTTCATGCGCCTCGGAGATCCTTGACAGCGTCCGTCGGGCGAGCATAACGTCGTCCTGTCCGTACAACAAGAGGCTGGAGCGGCATCTGCTGAACGAGCTTCCGGCGGTGACGATCGACCGCACGTCCCCGGTCCCCTTCTACTTCCAGCTCGCGGAGACGCTCGAGCAGGAGATCGCCAGCGGGCGCTGGGAGCCGGGCGCGCAGCTGCCGTCGGAGCCCGAGCTCTGCGAGCAGTTCGGCCTCTCGCGGACGACCGTCCGGCAGGCGCTGGCGCGGCTCGAGCAGCGCAGCCTGATCGAGCGGAGGAGGGGACAGGGCACGTTCGTCCGCCGCGAGCGCTCCGGGCTCTGGCTGCTCCAGTCCTCCGAGGGCTTCTTCCAGGACGAGGTCGACCGTCACGGCCGCACCGTCACCTCCGAGGTGCTGCGCGCGGCGCGCGGGCCGCTGCCGCAGTGGGCGTGCGTAGCGCTCGAGCTGCGCCCGCGCGCTCGGGGCGCGACGCTCGAGCGGCTCCGCTCGGTCGACGGGCTCGTCGCGCTCTACGTCGTCAACCACCTCGCCGACCACGTGGCGGAGGCGGCGCTCGCCGTCTCGAACCCGAACGAGTCGCTCTATCGGCGGCTCCGCGAGCGCGCGGGCGTCGTCCCGCACGGCGGCCGCCGCACGCTCGAGGCGATCGCGGCCGAGCCGCGGATCGCGTCGCTGCTGGAGCTCGAGCCCGGCGCGCCGGTCGCCTACATCGAGTCGGTGGCGTGGGACGCCGAGATGCGGCCGTTCGACTGCTACCGCGCCTGGCTGCGCACCGACCGGACGCGGATCGACGTCCAGGCGGCCGGCCCGGGAGTCGACGCGTGACGCTCCTGCTGGAGGGCCGCCGCGCGATCGTCACCGGCGCCGGCAGCGGGATCGGGCGCGAGACCGCGAAGGTCTGCGCGCGCGAGGGCGCGCGCGTCGGCGTGCTCGACGTCGACCGCACGGCGGCGGAGCGGACAGCCGCGGAGATCGGCGACGCCGCGCTCCCGCTCGTCGCCGACCTGACCGACGAGACGCAGGTCGAGGCCGCGGTGGCGCAGGCGGCGTCGGCGTGGGGAGGGGTGGACTGCGTGATCGGCTGCGCCGGCGTCCAGCTCGCGGGCCAGGACGACCGGGCCGACCGGCTCTCGCTCGACGTCTGGCGGCGGACGCTCGACATCAATCTCACCGGCATGTTCCTCGTCTCGAAGCACGGGATCCGCGAGCTGCTCCGCAACGGCGGCGGGACCGTCGTCCTCGTCTGCTCCCCGACCGGCCAGTTCGGCTGCGCGCCCGGCTACGACGCGTACTCGGCGAGCAAGGCCGGCGTCTACGGGCTCGTTCGCGTGATGGCGGCCGACTACGGCGAGGAGAACATCCGCGTCAACGGGGTCGTCCCCGGGTACACCCGCACGCCGATGACGGAGTGGGTCACGCCCCAGGAGCACGACGCGCTGCTCGAGACGATCCCGCTCCGCCGGGCGGGGCAGCCCGAGGAGGTGGCCGAGGTGATCGCGTTCCTCGCGTCCGACCGGACGCCCTACACGACCGGAGCGGTCTGGTCGGCGGACGGAGGGATCACGGCCATATGAACGACCGGGTCAGCGTCGAGGAGTTCGAGCAGGTCTTCGAGTCCGTCAAGAACTGGGGGCGCTGGGGGCCCGACGACGAGCTCGGGACGCTGAACTTCGTGACGCCCGAGAAGGTGCGCGAGGCGGCGCAGCTCGTCCGTTCCGGCCGCCGCGTCTCGATGGCGATCCCGATCAACAAGGTCGCCGGGCCCGACAACCCGATGCAGGCGTCGCTCCTCGTCGTCCAGGGCCACGACGTCCCGGTGGACGGGAGCAAGGTGCGCTTCGGCCTCGACTGGCTCGGCATGGCGGCGCACGGGGACACGCACACGCACGTCGACGCCCTCTGCCACATCTCCTACGGCGGCCTCACGTACAACGGCCGCAGGGCGGAGGAGGTGCTCCCGTCGAACGGCGCGACCGCCCAGGACATCGCCGCCTACCACCAGGGCGTCGTCGGGCGGGGCGTCCTGCTCGACATCCCGCGCCATCGCGGCGTGAAGTGGCTCGAGCCAGGCGAGGCCGTCCGGCGCGCGGAGCTGGAGGAGTGCGCCGAGGCGCAGGGCGTCGAGCTCGGCGAGGGCGACTTCCTCGTCTTCCGCACCGGCCACCACCGGCGCCGGCTCGAGCTCGGCCCGTGGGACAACAACCCGCCGCCGCGCGGCGAGGGGAAAGCGGGCCTGCACGTGGACACGATCCCGTGGATGCACGAGCTGCGGCTCGCGGCCTTTCTCCCGGACGGCGACGGCGAGGCCGTCCCGAGCGTCGTCGACGGGATCACGTACCCGATCCATCCGCTTCAGGTCGCGGCGATGGGGATGCTCGTCTCCGACAGCCTGCAGTTCGAGGAGCTCGCTCCCGCGTGCGAGGAGGAGGGGCGCTGGGAGTTCATGGTCGTCGGCCTGCCGCTCCGCCTGCCCGGCGGGACGGGCTCGCCGTGGAACCCGATCGCAATCTTCTGAGAGGAGCGACATGGAAGCGGAGAACGGCGCGGCGCAGCTCGGCGGCCTTCTGGGGCGGCAGCTGCAGATCTCCCAGATCGCGGTCGTCTGCAACGACCTGCAGAGGACGATGGAGCAGTACACGAAGCTCCTCGGCTGGGGCCCGTGGAACGTCTACCGCCACGAGCCGCCGCGCCTGCACCAGACCGAGGTCCACGGGCGCCCGATCGACTACACGATGCTCGGCGCCGAGACGCACGTCGGCGACATGGGCTTCGAGCTCCTGCAGCCGCTCGAGGGGCCGAGCATCTACAAGGAGTGGCTCGAGACCCACGGCGAGGGCCTCCACCACGTCGCCGTCATGCTCCACGACTTCGACGAGTCGACGCAGCTGAAGCAGAAGTTCGCCGAGGTCGGCGCGAGCGTCCTGATGGGCGGGCGCATCGGCGAGACGATCGAGTTCTTCTACCTCGACACCGAGCCGTCGCTGAAGATCATCCTCGAGTCCGGGTCGGGCCACGCGATCGACCTCGTCCCGGACTACGTGTATCCATAGGGCATGAGCGAGGCGCTCCGGGAGCGGGTCGCCGCGGCGAACGCCGCGCTGGCCGCGCACGGCCTCGCACAGGCCAGCTTCGGGAACGTCAGCGAGGTCGACCGCGAGGCCGGCGTCGTGGCGATCAAGCCGAGCGGCATCCCCTGCGACTCGGTGCGGCCCGAGGACGTCGCGGTCGTGTCGCTGGAGACGGGGGAGCTGCTCGACGGCCTGAAGCCGTCCTCCGACACGCCGACGCATCTCGAGCTCTACCGCGCCTGGGAGTCGCTCGGCGGCGTCGCGCACACGCACTCGCGCTTCGCGACCTCGTGGGCGCAGGCGAAGCGGCCGATCCCGTGCCTCGGCACGACGCACGCCGACCACGTCGACGGGCCGGTGCCGGTGACGCGCGACCTCGACGACGACGAGTGCGCCGGGGAGTACGAGCGCCTCACCGGCGCCGTGATCGTCGAGGCGCTCGACGGGCGCGACCCGCTCGACGTCCCGGCCTGCCTCGTCGCCTCGCACGGCGCGTTCACGTGGGGCGTCTCGGCGGCGCAAGCGGTCGAGCACGCGGCCGCGCTCGAGGAGATCGCGGCGCTGGCCTTCAACACCGTCCTGCTCGAGGCGGCGGCCGAGCCCGTCTCGCCGGCCCTTCTCCGGCGGCACTTCGCCCGCAAGCACGGCCCCACCGCGTACTACGGCCAGCGGTGACCGAGCCCGCGGCTTGATACCGTGGGCCCGTCGCGGGGCGTGGCGCAGCCTGGTTAGCGCGCCAGTCTGGGGGACTGGAGGTCCCGAGTTCGAATCTCGGCGCCCCGACTGATGGAAGCCCAGGCCTGTGAGCCGCACTTCCAGGACTCCCTCACGCTCCCGGGCGAGGAGGACATCCGGGTCTACCGCTGCTCGTGGGGCTGGTGCGTGAAGCGCGGCGAGGCCGCCGGCCGGTCGCGCTTCCTCGACGAGGCCTTCGAGCTCGCGCTCGGGCGGAGGCTCGAGGGGCCGGCGGTGCGGGCGCTCGTCGAGATGCTCGACCGCGAGCTGACCGCGCGCCGCGACGCCGCAGGCCGCACGGCCGCGACGACGGTCGACCTGCCCGCCTGACGCCGCCTTCGCCGGAGGGCGGTTCGTGCCGATGACTCCGGCAATGGCTGTGGTGGGGCACCGCCGGCTCCTCGACGCGCTCGAGGAGCTCGCCCGCGCGCTGGTCGCGGGCCTCGACGCAGACGCGTGCGCGATCTCCCGCGCGGTCGGGGACGCGCTGCTCTTCGTCTGCCAGGCGGCGACCGACGGCCGCAACCTCGCGCTCGGCCAGGGCTACCTCGCCTCCGAGTACCCGGAGACGCAGGCGGTGCTCGACCTCCGCGAGCCGCGGACCGCCTGCCTCGGCTGCCCGGGCGGCGACGAGAGCGAGGAGCGACTCCTCGAAGAGCTCGGCTACGCCGCGCTGCTGATGCTCCCGCTCGAGCTGAACGGGGAGGTCTGGGGTCTCGTCGAGGTCTACCGCGAGGAGCCGCGGCCGTTCGGCGCGGTCGAGATCCGCGCCGCCTCGCTCCTGCTCGCGCAGCTCGGCTAGTAGAGCGCCGACGCGAGCCTGCGGCGGTACGCGACCGTCGTCGGATGCTCGGGGCCGAGGTCGCCGAAGAGCGAGACCATGGTCTCGCGGATCCGGTCGCGCTCCTCGGGCGGGGCGTCGGGGACGCGGGCGAGGAGCAGGTCGAGCGCGCGCTCGACGTCACCGGAGGCGAGGGCCGCCTGGACCTCGTCGTCGAGCTCGCTCTCCTCGAGCAGCCGTTCGGTCGCGCTCGGCGCCGTCAGGCCCTCGAGGAAGGCGCGGACGCGCTCGGCCGGCAGCGCGCCGACGAACTCGCCCACGACGTGGCCGTTGCGGAACGCCTTCACCGCGGGGATGCCGCGGACACCGAACTCCGACGCCAGCTGCGGGTTCGCGTCGACGTCGACCTTCACGAGCTCGACCGCGCCGCCGGTCGCGGCGACCTCCTGCTCCAGCACCGGCCCGAGCGCGCGGCACGGGCCGCACCACTCGGCCCAGGAGTCGACGACGACCGGCCGCTCGGCGGAGCGCTCGACGACGTCCTGCTCGAAGGTGGCCTCGGTCACGTCCATGCGTCTCCA
>JAFAIV010000350.1 GCA_019236545.1 Actinomycetota bacterium
TTGCGTCCGGCACGCCTGGATTCACCGGCGCCGACCTCGCGAACCTCGTCAACGAGGCCGCGCTCCTCGCGGCGCGCCGCGGCAAGAAGATCATCGAGCAGGAGGAACTCGAGGAGGGGATCATGCGCGTCGTGGCCGGCCCCGAGAAGAAGGCGCGTCTCCTCTCGGAGCACGAGCGCAAGATCACGGCGTACCACGAGATGGGCCACGCGATCGTCGGCCACTACCTCGAGCACACCGATCCGATCCACAAGATTACGATCGTCTCCCGCGGCCAGGCGCTGGGCCTGACGATCTCGCTCCCGACCGAGGACAAGTACCTCACCACGCGCACCGCGCTCATGCACCAGATGGCGATGACGCTCGGCGGCCGCGCTGCGGAGGAGATCGTCTTCCACGAGGTGACGACAGGCGCCGCGAACGACCTCGAGCGGGTCACGCAGACCGCAAAGCAGATGATCATGCGCTTCGGCATGAGCGAGAAGCTCGGCCCGCGCGTGCTCGGCCGCGGCCACGACCAGCCGTTCCTCGGCCGCGACTACGGCGCCGAGGCCGACTACTCCGAGGAGATCGCGCGCGAGATCGACGACGAGATCCGCCGCGTGATCGAGGAGGCGCACGAGCTCGCGCTCGCCGTCCTCCGCGAGCACATGGACCAGCTGCACCTGATCTCGGGGATCCTGATCGAGCGCGAGACGATCGACCGCGACCAGTTCGAGCGCCTGCTCGCGGGCGAGGACGAGGGCAGCGTCTTCCCGCCGGAGGCGGAGGGGACGCCGGAGCTGCCGGCCCCGCAGGAGGAGCCGCGCCGCGAGCGCCAGCCGCGCCCGCGCCCGTTCCCGCTCCCCGGCTCGGCGATGCAGCCGCCGCCGGATCCCGCCAAGGGCTAGCGCCGGCTCAACCGCTTTCCCCGAGCCGTTGCGGGTTGGTGCCGTGCAGCAGGGGCACGCAGGCGCGGATCACCCGGGCGACCCGGGGTGAGCTCAGGACGAGGCCGGTCGTCTGGAGGGCGAACGTCGGCCTCTCCGGATGGTTGGGGTAGGGGGTCGGGTCGGGCCAGCCGGTGACGCCTCGGCGGCGCATGCAGCGGGCGAACGTGCGGAAGTCGAGCCACGAGCGCTGCAACGCGGCCTGGGTCGGCTGGCCGGCGGCGGGGATCAGGTGCCGGCAGGCGTTCACCGCCGCCTGAAGGCGGGAGGCGCTGACGCCGAGTTGCTGCGGCGTCTCCTTCGGAATCGCCCCGCCGCTGTTCGCCTCGGGGAAGTCCGAGACTCTGTGCGTCCGCATGCAGCTCGAGAAGGAGCGCGACGTGCCCGCGCTCGGCGCAGTACTTGGGCTCGTCCCCGAGCAACCGGCGACGACGAGCGAGGAGACCAGGGCGCTCGCCGCGGCGGCCCGACGGGTGACGTGGGCTGGGCGCCGGGTCACGACCGGCAGCTCAGCACCCGCGGCTGAGGAGGGCGGCGGCTTTCCTGAGCGTCTGCTTAGAGCTTGCTGAATGCGGCGGCGCGGCGTAGCTCGTCGGCGGCTGGCTAGCCTCGGGAGATGAGCGCTGACCGTCGCGGCGCGTTCGTCGCGCTGCTCGTCTGCATGGTCTCGTTCGGCGGCACCTGGCCGGCGGGCGAGGTCGCAGCGCGCCATGTCGAGCCGGCGGTCGTCGCGGTCGTGCGGTTCTCGTCGGCGGCGGTGCTCCTCTGGATCTGGGCGCGCGTCTCGGGGAAGCCGGTGCGGCTGCCGAAGCGGAGCGACCTGCCGCTCCTGCTCGCGCTCGGGTTCTCGGTCGTCTTCGCGTACAACCTCTTCTTCCTCTACGGCGTCCGCCACGCGCCCGCGACGGACGGAGCCGTGCTCGTGCCGGGGCTCATCCCGGGCTTCACGACGCTGCTCGCGTGGCCTGTCCTCGGCGACCGGCCGGCCCGTCGCGCCCTGCTCGGGCTCGCGATCGCGTTCGTCGGCGTCGTCATCGTCGCCGACCCGACCGGCGGCGTCGGCTCCCGGCGCCTGATCGGGGACGCGCTCTTCCTCGGCGCGTCGATCTCGTGGGCCGTCTACACGCTCGTCGGGCGGGAGGCGACGCTGCGCTTCGGCTCGGTCAGCTCCAACGTCTTCGCCACGTCGATCGGATCGGTGCTGCTCCTGCCGGTGACGTTCTTCGGCGGCGGCTGGGCGAGCCTCGCGTCGGCGAGCGCGGGCGCGTGGTGGTCGATCGCGTACCTCTCAGTCGGCGGGACGGTGCTGGGCTTCGTCCTCTTCTACGAGGGCGTGCGGCTGATCGGCGCGCAGGCCGCCTCTGCGTTCGCGCTGCTCGTCCCGCTCCTCGGCGTGCTGTCCTCGGTCCTCGTCCTCGGCGAGCCGCTGCGTCCCGCGCTCGCCCTCGGCGGCGCGATCGTCCTCGCCGGACTCTGGCTCGTCCAGACGCCGAGAACGGCGGTCGAAGAGGTCGTGGCGGAGGCGTGATCCCGCCGCTCTCGATCCTCGACCTCGCGCCGATCGTCCAGGGCTCCGACGCCGGCACGGCGCTCCGGAACGCGCTCGACCTCGTCCGGCGCGCGGAGGAGTGGGGCTATAAGCGCGTCTGGTACGCGGAGCATCACAACCTTGCCGGCATCGCCAGTTCGGCCACGGCGGTCGTCATCGCCGAGGCCGCCGCCGCGACCGCGACGATCCGCGTCGGCGCGGGCGGGATCATGCTCCCGAACCACTCGCCGCTCGTGATCGCCGAGCAGTTCGGGACGCTCGCGGCGCTCCACCCGGGCCGGATCGACCTCGGCCTCGGCCGCGCGCCGGGGACGGACCAGGTCACCATGCTCGCGCTCCGCCGCGACCACCCCGGCTCCGACACCTTTCCGCGCGACGTGCAGGAGATCCAGCTCCTGCTCGGCGACCCGCATCCCGGCCAGCTCGTGCACGCGATCCCCGGCGAGGGGACGAACGTGCCGCTCTGGATCCTCGGCTCGAGCCTCTACGGCGCGCAGCTCGCCGCCGCGCTCGGCCTCCCGTACGCGTTCGCGTCGCACTTCGCGCCGCAGGCGCTGATCCCGGCGCTCGAGATCTACCGCGAGCGCTTCCAGCCCTCGGCCCAGCTCGCCGAGCCGTACGCGATGGTCGCCTGCAACGTCATCTGCGCGGACGACGACGCCGGGGCGCGCCGCCTCTTCACGAGCGCGCAGCAGTCGTGGACGAACATCCTCCGCGGCCGCCGCGGGCAGCTGCCGCCGCCGATCGACGACATCGAGGCGTACTGGACGGCCGAGGAGAAGGCGCGGGCGATGGAGACGCTGGCCCGCTCCTTCGTCGGCTCGCCGGCAACGGTGCGGGAGATGGTGGAGGCGTTCGCCGCCGAGACGTCGGCGGACGAGCTCATCGTCGCGGCCGCGATTCACGACCACGCCGCACGCCTCCGCTCGTACGAGCTGCTCGCGCAGCTCGCGGCCTAGGCCGCGAACTGGTCGCGAATCTCGCGGACGATCTCGCGCTCGGAGCGTCCCTCGCGGAGAAGCGTCTCGACGCGGGCGATGCCGCGGCGGACGTCCGCCTCCTGCTCGGCCTTGCTCGCCGGCGCCTCGGTCGCGCGCGGGCGCAGCCGCACGCTCTTCAGGTGCTTGTTCATGCACTCACCCCCTTTCTGGGCAACAAAAAAGCCTCGGGCTCCACGAGCCCCGAGGCCGACTTCGACCTGCAACTGCCCCCCAACCTCGGTGGGGCTCGTTTTCCACGGTAGCAACAGCGACCACGTGCAACGATCACCAGGTGGTGTCGATCGAGGAACGGTTTCCGCGCCCGTCCGTCATGGGCGTCGTCAACGTCACGCCCGACTCGTTCTCGGACGGCGGCGTCAACCTCGACCCGGACACCGCCGCCGCGGCGGCCCGGCGGATGGTCGAGGAGGGGGCCACGATCGTGGACGTCGGCGGCGAGTCGACGCGGCCGGGCTCGGAGGGCGTGCTCGCGGACGACGAGCTGCGGCGGATCGTCCCCGTGCTCGAGCGGCTCGGCGGCGAGGTGCCCGTCTCGGTCGACACGTCGAAGGCGCTCGTCGCCCGGCGCGCCCTCGAGCTCGGCGCGATCCTCGTCAACGACGTCACCGCGCTCCGCGGCGATCCCGAGCTCGCCGGGGCCGTCGCCGACCGCGGCGCCTACCTCTGTCTGATGCACATGCTCGGCGACCCGCGGACGATGCAGGACGACCCGCGCTACGACGACGTCGCCTCGGAGGTCGCCGGGTTCCTCGAGAGGCGCCTCGCGTTCGCAGTCGCGCAGGGCGTCCCGGAGGAGCGGATCTGCCTCGACCCCGGGATCGGCTTCGGGAAGACGGTCGAGCACAACCTCGAGCTCGTGCGTCGGCTCGACCTCCTCGTTGCGCTCGGGAGGCCGGTGCTGGTCGGCTTCTCGCGGAAGTCGTCGCTGCGGCGGCTGACCGGCTCGGACGACCTGCTCGCCGCCAGCGTCGGCGCCGCCGTCGCCGCCTACGAGCGCGGCGCCTCGATCCTCCGCGTCCACGACGTGAAGCCGCACGTCGACGCGCTCACCGTCGCGGCGGCCGTCGCGTGATCACCGTCGAGGTCCGCGGGCTCCGGATCTTCGGCTGGCACGGCGTCCATGAGGAGGAGCGCGAGCGCGGCCAGGACTTCGTCTTCGACGTCGAGCTCGACGTCGGCGACCGCGGCTCGTCCGACCGCCTGGAGGACGCCGTCGACTACAGCGCCGTGGCGCGCGCGGTGCGCGACGTTTCGGACGCACGCCCCTACCGGCTCCTTGAGGCGCTCGCGGGCGCGGTCGCGGACGAGCTCGAGCTGCGCTTCGCTCCCGTGCGCGTCCGCGTGCGCGTGACGAAGCCGGAGGTGCGGCCCGGCGGGCTCGAGGGGACGCCGGGCGTCACGGTCTCGAGGCCGTGACCACCAGCGCGTAGCTCGCGCGCGGCACGCGACCGGTCAGGAGCACCTGCACGTAGGCCGTGAAGCCGCGCGCGTCCGCGTGGATCGACTGGCCCTTCACGTCCCGCCGCCGCTCCGCGAGACCCTCGTGGACGCTGAGCGTCTTCGGTCCCCAGATCACGCCGGCGGCGTCGCCGTTCGCGCGGACGGCGATGTGGACGGTCGAGCGAGGCGGCACCCAGATGGCGTAGACGTCGCTCGGGTCGTCGGCGGAGTCGAGCGTCCCCCAGACGCGGCCGTCCGGGCTCGCGGCGGTCGTCAGCGGCGGCTGCCCGTTGCCGATCCCGCCCTCGGGGAGGATCTGCTCGACGTCGTCGTTCGGCTCGCCGGGATCCGCCCGCGGGGTCGGCGCGGCGAGGGCGGCCGGGATGTCGAGGAGCCCGGAGCCGGTGCTCGAGTGCCAGCCCGGCGGGCCGACCGACTGGGCGCTGTCGCGGAGGATCTGCGCCAGCTGGCTCGCGTTCAGCTCCGGCCGCTGCGTCCAGATCCAGGCGGCCGCCGCGGCGACGATCGCCGAGGAGTACGCCGTGCTGCCGCTCGCGGCCCCGAGCGAGTCGCCGGGCGCGGCGAGATCCGTCTTCGACGAGCGGGTCGAGAACGAGGCGGCCGCTCCTTGAGCGTTCGTCGCAGCCACCGTGAAGACGTGCGCGAACGCGGCCGGGTACTGCGGCTTGTTGCCGCTCTGGCCGCCGTCGCCCGCCGCCGCGACCACGAGGCAGCCGTCGTGGACGGCGATCAGGATCGCGGTCTCGACGAACGGGTCCGGCGTCGGCGTCGCGAACGGGAGGTCGATGACGCCGGGGCAGTGGTCGGCGGCGGTCTCGATCCCGACCGCCTCGCTGTAGCCGGCGAGCGCCGTGTCGGGGCTCGCGTCCCAGAGCTGGAGCTGGACGCGCGGGTAGACCGCGAGCGCGAACGACGCGTCCGTCGCGGCGCGCGGGTCGGGCGTCTGGTCGTTCAGCGCGGCCGTGCCCGGGCGCCCCGCGAACGGCGGCTGCGAGAGGTCGACGCCGCGATCGACGATCGTCAACGGCACGCCGGCGCCGGGCGCCTCCGCCTTGTCCGCGCCGATCGCCGCGAGCCACCACGGCGCCGGGGCGGCCGCGCTCGCCGACGCCGCGCTCAGGGTCGCCGCCAGGACGATCGGGAGCAGCAGGCGCACTGGCGGATCAGCGTACCCTCGGCGCATGCGGGCATTCGTCGGGCTGGGCTCGAACCTCGGCGACCGCGAGGCGACGATCCGCGCCGCCGTCGCCGCCCTCGGCGACGAGGCGGGGGTAGAGGTCGTCGCCGTCTCGACGCTCCGCGAGACCGACCCCGTCGGCTACGTCGACCAGCCGCCCTTCCTGAACGGAGTCGCCGAGCTCGAGACGGAGCTCCCCGCACGCGACCTCCTCGAGCGCCTCCTCGCGGTCGAGCGGCGGTTCGGCCGCGTCCGCGAGGGCATCCCCGCGCAGGGCCCGCGCACGCTCGACCTCGACCTGCTCCTGTACGGCGATGACGAGCTCGACGAGCCCGGCCTGACCGTCCCGCACCCGCGCCTGCACGAGCGCCGCTTCGTCCTCGAGCCGCTCGCAGAGCTGGCTCCGGGCCTCGTCGTGCCGGGGCGCGGGAGGGTGGACGCACTGATGGCAGGGGTACACTGATCCCGATGTCCCACCTCGACGATCTCGACGAGTACGAGGCCGAGCTCGAGCTCGCGCTGAAGCGGGAATACCAGGCCGTCTTCAGCCTCTTCCGCTACTGCGTGCTGACGCAGGACGCGACCTATCTCTGCAACAAGCTCGACGTCCAGCAGGCCGTCGCCACGCAGCAGGGGCTGCCGTTCTTCCAGCTCGACCTCGAGGACGTGTGGGTGTGGGACAAGAACCGGCCGACGCGGATGATCCCGCGCGCCAAGGTCTTCACGTCCGGCGACGTGACGATCGAGGAGCTGCGCGGCGAGGGTGACGAGCCCGCGCTGACGGCCGAGGCGCTCGCCGAGCGGATCGGCGAGCCGCTGCGCGACGACGAGCCTTAGTGCTGCTCGCAGTCGACGTCGGCAACACGCAGACCGTCTTCGGGCTGTACGAAGGCGAGGAGCTCGGCGACCGCTGGCGCATCGCCACGGAGGCGCACCGCACCGGCGACGAGCTGGGCGCGCTGCTCGGCGACTTCCTCGACCTCGGCGCCATCGACGGCATCTGCCTCTCCTCGACGGTGCCGCGGCTGATCCCGGAGTACGAGCACCTCGCCGAGCGCTGGGCGAGGGCCGAGCTGCTCGTGATCGGGCCGGGGATCCGCACCGGCATCCCGATCGAGTACGAGTCGCCGCGCGAGGTCGGCCCCGACCGGATCGCGAACGCGGTCGCCGCGAAGGAGCGCTACGGCTCGCCTGCGATCGTGGCCGACTTCGGGACGTCGACGAACTTCGACGTCGTCTCGCCCGCCGGCGCGTACGTCGGCGGCGTGCTCGCGCCCGGGATCGAGATCTCGATGGACGCGCTCTTCGCCCGCGCCGCGCGGCTCGTGAAGGTGGACTACGTCGAGCCGCCGCAGGTGATCGGGAAGACGACGGCGAGCGCGCTCCAGAGCGGCCTCGTCTACGGCTTCGCCGGCCAGGTGGACGGGATCGTCGACGCGATCCGCGGCGAACTCGGCGTGGACGCCCCAGTGATCGGCACCGGCGGCCTCGTCGACCTGATCGCCCCGCACTCCCGCACGATCTCGGCAGTGGAGCCGTTCCTCACCCTCCACGGCCTCCGGATCGTCTGGGAGCGGAACCGCGACTAGCTAGGCGCCACAGGCGCCGGCCCTGGCGCGCGGGCCGCAGTAGATGTCGCCGGTCAGCGAGTCGGTCACGATCTGCCCGCGCAGCCGCAGCGTGCCGACGTCGCCGACCCGCGGCGGCTTCCGGCCCGGCGGGAACGACTTCCGGTCGCCCACCCGGACGTGGACGACCGTCGCCGTCGCCACCGTCTCGCGCCCGACCCGGCGCGGATGCGAGAGCTTCAGGTCGAGCGCGACGACGAACGTGCAACAGCCGTCGTCGACGACCTCGCGCGCCGTGCCCGCGCGGGTCACCTGCAGCGTGCGCGTGTGGCCGATCCAGGTGCCGACGAGCGGCGTGAGCGGCGACCGGGCGAGCAGCGCGGCGGCGGCGACCGCGGCGAACACGGGGCTCAGCCGCCACCGTAGATCGAGATCGGCATCCCCTCGAGCACGAACTCGCTCTCCGGGACGTCGGCCTCCAGTCGCTCGAGGATCTCGGCAGCGCCGGGCGCCGCCGCGAGGAGGCGAGTCACGACCTCGTCCGTCGTCTTCAGCTGCACGAGCTCCTGCTTGAACGGCTTCGGGAAGCGGCCGTGGCCGAGGTACCAGCCGTAGAACTTCTTCAGGAACCCGTTCGCGCGGTGCTCACCGA
>JAFAIV010000234.1 GCA_019236545.1 Actinomycetota bacterium
CGTCGACCGTCCACTCCTCGAGCGGCTTGGCCACGGGGAAAACGGTACTGCCCGCGGCAGACGGCGAAGGTCAGCGCCGGGGTTTCGGGCCGCCACCCGGAGGCGGCCCGCCGCCCGGCGGAGGACCGCTGCCGCAGGCGAGGCCGACAGCGAGGCGGCGTTTGCCCTTCTTCCTCGTCGCCTTCTTCTTGGCCGGCGTGGTCGTCTTCTTCGTCGCGGGAGGCGTGGTCGAGCCGCCGGAAGAGCTCGGCTGCGAGGTGGCGCAGCCGGACGAGGACACGGGCGTGCCGTGGTAGCACCCGACCGTGTACGGGTACTCGAGCGTCGCGACGTAGTGGTAGATCGTCGTCGTCTTGCCGTCCCAAAGCACCGGGCTCGTCGTGCCGTGGCAGGCGTCGAGGTCGGCATTTGTCGGCAGGTTGCCGTTCGCGTCCTTGACGACGTAGATCCCGTAGCCGTCGAGCGCGTAGCCGACGAGCCCGGACTGGCCGTTGCCGACGCGCGAAAGGATGCACGGCGGGACGTCGTGGTGGTGGTAGAACGACCCCTGGTCCGGATGGCCGGCGCAGGCGTCGAGCACCTCGTGCGCGCCCGCGTCGCGGCCCTCGCCGTCGAGCGCGTTGTAGAGGACGACGCCGTCCTCGAGGACGCCGATGACGCCCATCCCGACACACTGCGGCGACGAAGCCGCGGTCGGCGTGAGCGGCAGGTCGTACGTCAGGCTCTGCGCGGCGATGTGGTTCGGGTTCGAGTCGATCGCATGCGCCGGGTCGCTCGACGCCACCGGGAACGTCCCGGTCGTGTGGTCGATCGGGAGGTCGTTCATGACGATCGAGCGGGTCGAGCCGGTGGTCGTGACCTTGTAGGACGCGTCCGGCCAGCTGACCGAGCCGTTGACGGCGATCTTCGTCGTCTCGTCCCAGGTCTTCTTCGTCTGGTCGATCCACGGGCCGACGGCCTGCGCGCCGCCGGCGCTCGCGTTGAAGCTCTGCTGGCAGGAGTCGACGTAGCCGACCTTCGGCGAGCTGGAGGTGTACCCGTCGCCGAGCGGGATCGCCTTCGGGTCGATCGGGCCGGAGTCCGTGGGCCTCAGCGCGTAGCGCGGCGAGCCGCTCGCGGAGCCGACGACGAGGCCGACGGCGCAGGCCGCGGCGACGATCGCGGCGATCGCCGACGTCCGCCGCAGATGTCGCATCGCCCCCACCGGTTGCCGCGAAAGATTAGGGACTCAAGCCGGGGGGCGAAAGTGACGATATCCGGCCAGTGGCGGTCAGCAACGGATTGCGGCCCGTGCACTCCACGACGGACGAGATCGTCGCGCTCCACGAGTGCGTCGTTCGACTGCTCGAACGCACGGACATCGAGGAGCTCTTCCGGGAGGTCGTCGAGCGCGCGGCCGCGCTCGCGGGCACGGAGCACGCGTGCCTCTACCTCCTCGACGGCCCGAGCGAGATCGCGCTCCGGGTCGGGACCGGTGTCTTCGCACTCGACCGCGGCGTCGTCCGCCCGCGTGAGTCCGGCCTGTCAGGGCGGGTGCTGGACAGCGGGCGCACCGTCGTCGTCGACGACTACCGCGTCTGGAACGACCGCCGATCCTCACTCGCCGAGGCAGGCGTGCGCGCGACGGTCGGCGTGCCGATCTCGGACGGCACCGGCCTCGCCGGCGTCCTCGGACTCGCCTACACCGACGATCGCCGCTTCGACGAGACGCAGCTCGGCACGCTCGAGCGCTTCGCGCAGCTCGCGTCGCTCGCCCTCGAGAACGCGCGCCTGCTCGAAGGGGCGCGCTCGGAGCTCCGCGAGAGGCGGACGGCCGAGGAGGAGCTGACCGACGCGATCGCGCGGCTGCGCCGCTCGGAGCACGAGCTGCAGCGCAGCCAGGAGGAGATGATCACGCGCCTCGCCAATGCGGCCGAGTCGCGGAGCGCCGAGACCGGCCGCCACGTCCAGCGGATGAGCATCTGGTGCGCGCGGCTCGCGCGGCACCTCGGCCTGGACGAGGAGGTCTCCGACCTGATCCGCCGGGCGAGCCCGCTGCACGACATCGGCAAGCTTGCGATCCCCGACCAGATCCTCCTCAAGCCGGCGTCGCTGACGACGGTCGAGCGGGCCGTGATCGAGACGCACGCGGAGATCGGCTACCGGCTCCTGAACGGGTCGTCCATGGAGATGCTCGACTACGCGGCCTCGATCGCCTGGACGCACCACGAGCGCTTCGACGGCAACGGCTATCCGCGCGGTCTGGCGGGCCCGGCGATCCCCCTCGAGGGCCGCATCGCCGCCGTCGCCGACGTCTTCGACGCGCTCACGAGCGACCGCGCGTACCGGCCGGCGCTGACTGCCGGGGACGCGATCGAGATCGTCAAGGACGGCCGCGGCACCGCGTTCGACCCCGTCGTCGTGGACGCGTTCCTCGACGTCGTCGGCACCTCGCCGGGCGAGGAGCAGGCCACCGGCCCGAGGGGCAGGCGCCCGAAGCAGGAGCGCCGGCGCGCCGCGAAGCTGACCGAGCGCCAGATCGCCTCCGCCGTCGAGGCCGCGCTCGCCGCGCTCCGCCGCGAGTCGGGGACCGCCGCGATCGACGCCGCCCTGACAGCGCTCTCGACGACTGCGCCGTCGGCCCTCGTCAGCGTCTACGCGATGCAGCACGACCGGCTCTGGCTCGTCTCCCAGTGCGGCTACTCGCGCGTGCGCGACGGCTTCGGGCTCGACCAGGGGATCCTGGGCCGCGCCGGCCGGACGCGCCAGGTGCAGTTCGTCGAGGACATCCACGGGGACGGCGACTTCCTCGAGGCGGTCGACGACATCGAGTCGGAGGTCTCGTTCCCGCTGCTGCGGCAGGGCGAGCTCGTCGGCGTCTTCAACGTCGAGACGCGCGGCACCCGCCTCCCCCGGGCCGCGGCGTCGATCTTCCAGCTGCTCGCCGACGCGCTGGAGCAGGCCCTCGAGAGCATCGACGACGTCGCCTCGATCGACCTCGCGCATCTCGCGCACATGTGCGTGTACGCGAGCTCCCTGCGCGGCGTCGCCGCGATCAGCGAGTTCGCGGCGCGCATGACCGGTCGCCTCCTCGACCTGACCTCGGCCCAGGTCAACCTCGCCGCGGACGGCGGCCTGCGCCTGGCCGCGTACTGGTCGCGCACGTCCGAGACCGGCGCGCCTTTCTCGAGCGACCGCCTCGCCGAGCTCTCGCTGCTTGCGCCGGAGACGATCGCCTTCAACACCTTCGCCGACCCCGCCGGCGGGCGCGAGGACGAGGAGATCGTCTGGCTGCCGCTCCGCTCCGCCGGCTCCACGGTCGGGGCGATCGTCGGCCGCCGGGCCGACACGAGCACGCTCTCGCAGGCGCGCGTCGAGGCGGCGACGCTGTTCGGGCAGCAGATCGCAGCCCTCCTCGACGTCGCGCAGGCGCTCCGCCGCGAGCGGCGCGCCGCGACGACGGACGCGTTGACGGGCCTCCTCAACCGCCGCGGCTTCGACGGCCGCCTGCGCGAGGAGCTCGAGTACGCGGAGGCGAGCGGCGAGACGCTGACGATGCTCCTGCTCGACTGCGACCGGCTCGCGGAGCTCAACGAGACGCACGGGCACGAGCTCGGGGATGCGTTCCTCCAGGCGATCGCGAACGCGATCCGGAGCGAGAAGCGCACGGAGGACGCCGCGGCCCGGATCAGCGGCGACGAGTTCGCGCTCCTGCTCCCGCACACGGATGCCTCGGGCGCGCAGCTGCTCGGCGAGCGCCTCATGGCCGCCGTCGCGCGCGCGACCGGCGACACGGAGAGCCGCACCGTCAGCATCGGCATCGCCTCCGCTCCTCCCTACTCGGCCGACGAGCTCATGCGCGCCGCCGACGCAGCCCTCTACTCCGCCAAAGCCGCGGGCGGGTCACGCATCCACGCCAACCTCTTCCACGAGCCCACATGACACTCACCGACTCGCTGAACGCATCCCCGGACGAGATCGCGCACGCGGCCGGCGCGACCGACCTGTTCGTCCTTCGCCGGATCGAGGCCGGCCGGTTCGCCCACGTCGGCGGCGTCGGCCGCGGCGTCGGCTGGGCCGGCATCGTCGAGGCCGACGACGCAGAGCTCGCCCCCACCGGGAACCCGGTGGGGCGCAGCCGAAGCGACGAGCCGGCGCACGTCTTCGGCCCGTATTGGGCGCGCTGGAGCACGATCGTCCGCGTCGACCCCGACCTCGTCGTCGTCTTCGGCGGCCAGGACACGCCGGCAGACCTCGACGACGACCAGCTGATCGAGCTGGCGCGGCAGGCGGTCGGCGTGTTCGTGGACGTCTCGCCCGCGAAGCGGCTCGCCGACGAGCTCGAGGTCCTCACCGCGGTGCAGGGCCTGCTCCGCCAGCCCCCGGAGACGACGCGCGAGATGCTGGAGCGGCTCGCCGCCCACGCGACCCGAGCCCTCTCCTGCGAGCTCGGCCTCGCGTACCTGGCGGACGAGGAGATGCTCGCGCTGTGCGACCTCCGCGGCGGCCCGGAGTTGAGCTACGAGAGCGTCCGCGCCGCGGGCGCCGAGCTGGCGACCCGCACCGAGTTCCCGACCTGCATGCAGGAGGCCGCCGCCGAGGAGCTCCCGGCGCCGTTCTCCGCCGCGGACGGCGTCCACTCGTACTACCTGCTGGAGCTGAAGCCGCCGGTGCGCGGGATCCTGCTCGTCGCGCACACGACGGCAGCGCCGGCGCGCGGGTTCACGTCGCTCTGCCAGACGCTGGGCCAGCAGCTCGTCGAGGCGGCGCAGCCGCTCCTCACCGCGAGCCTGATCCGCGACACGATGCAGCACAACCTCGCGCGCGCGGAGGCGGACGCGCGGCGCGACGCGCTCACCGGGCTCGCCAACCGCCTCGCGTGGACCGAGGCGTGCGCGAACGTCCGCGGGACAGGCGATTCGCCGGTCGCGATCGTGGTCGTCGACGCGGGCCGCCTGAAGGCGATCAACGAGACCTACGGCCACCACGTGGGCGACGACCTGCTTCGCGCGATCGCCGACGCCCTCCACGGCTGCGTCCGCGAGAC
>JAFAIV010000293.1 GCA_019236545.1 Actinomycetota bacterium
ACGCCGAGCGCGAACGCCGCGCCGCCGGCGCGCAGACGCCGCCGCATGACCGCCGCGACCGTCAGAGCGACGAGCAGCATCGGCCACGGGTCGTACCGGTTCAGGAAGAGGTTCCCGAGCAGCGCGGGCGCGACCGCGAGCGGCGCGAGCGCCCACGCGAGGTCGAGGTCGGAGAACCGCAGCGCCCGCGCCGAGGCCGCGATCGCGAGCAGCGCGATCCCGCCGAAGACCGCCATCAGGATCGAGAAGAGGTCGGTGTAGTGGTGCGGGCTCACCTCGGGCGCGAGGAACACCGGCAGCGCCCCCGGCGGATACTCGACGTAGAGCGTGTGGTACGGGATCAGCCCGTGGCGCATGTGATCGGCGAGCCGCCCGTAGTAGAGGACGTCCGCCGAGTGGGGTCCGAGCGCTCCCGCGGTGGGGAGCGAGCAGCAGAACGCGTAGAGGGCGAGCGCGACCCCGACGATCGCCGACGAGCGGCTCAGCGCAGCTCCTTGTTGCTCTCCATGTCGAACCACATCGCGAACAAGGTGAACTGTGAGCCGGAGAGGATCAGCAGCGCGATCAGCACCACCGTGCCGACCGTGAACTGGTTGCCGGCGATCCGGTAGCCGACGACGACGCAGCCGAGGACGACCCCGGCCAGCGTCGCGAGCATCCCGAAGAGGTAGAAGAAGACGAGGGGATGGAAGTCGCGCTTGACGTACTTCTCCCAGAGCCGCCAGAAGAACCCGCGCAGCAGCAGCCACGAGATCCGCGGCACGACGTGCCGGTAGCGGATCCCGCTGCGCTCGCCGACGCCGTAGATCGGCCGTGACGGGACGTCGCGGACCCGGGCGTTCCAGACGTTCAGGTGGACGAGCATGTCGTTCGGGAAGCCGTAGCGCGTGTAGACGCGGTCGAGATCGAGCTGGCCGAGCATCTCGCGCGAGATCGCGGTGTAGCCGGACTGCGAGTCGGCCACGTGCCAGTAGCCGGACGCGATCTTCGTCAGCAGCGAGAGCACCGCGTTGCCGAAGAAGCGCATCTTCGGGATCAGCTGGTACGCCTGGCCGCTGAAGAGGCGGTTCGCCTTCGCGTAGTCGGCGTCCCCGTGCGCGACCGGCTGGACGAGCAGCGGCAGCTCGTCGGGGTCCATCTGGTTGTCGCCGTTCATGACGACGATGACGTCCGCGCCGTCGTCGAGGGCACGGCGGTAGCCGGTGACCGTCGCCGCCCCGACGCCGCGGTTGCGGTCGTGGCGGATGACCTCGACGCGCGCGTCGCCGGCCCCCTCGGCGGCGGCCGAGGTCGCGTCCGAGGAGCCGTCGTCGACGACATAGATCCGGTCGACGAGCGCGGGAATGCCGCCGATCGTCGTCGCGATCAGCGCCTGCTCGTCGTGCGCGGGCACGACGACCGCGACGCGCTTGCCCTCCAGCACGGCGAGAGGTTACTCGCCGTTGCGGAACGTCAGCCTCGGGACGATCTTGTCCCAGAGGAGCGCGAGCAGCGCGCCGAGCACGAGCCCGATCAGCGCCGAGACGACGACCGTATTGCGCCGGCTGCGCGCCGTCACCTTCTGCGACGCAGCGCCGGTGAGGAGGTGCGGTGCCTCGACCTGGGTCGCCTGCAGCAAGAGCTGCGTCGCCGCGATCTTGTCCTGCTGGTCGGCGCGGAGTTGCGTCTGGAGGACGAGCTTGTCCGTCGTCGAGAGCGAGTTGCCGCCGATCGCGGACTGGATCCCCTGGATCGACTTCGTGTCGAACTCGATCTGGGCGCGGAAGTTGTTGATCTTGCGCTGCGCGAACACTCCGAGCTTGCTGACGACCGCGTCGGCGATCCCGTTCGCGGCGCAGGCGGCGACCTTGGACTTCCGCGCCTGGACGCTGATCTTCACGACCGGGTTCTGGCCGTTCTTCGTCAGGGCACCGGCGACGGCCTGCGTCGAGATGCCGCCCCGGAATTGCGACGCCTTCGCCTTGCACGCGTTCGCGACCGTCTCGGCGACCTGCTCCGAGTGGACGATCGCGTTCAGCGCCGACGGGTTCGTCTGCAGCGTCTGGAGCTGGATGTTCCCGCTCGCCGAGTACGGCTGGCCGAGGTAGACCGTCGCGGAGGCCGAGTAGACGTTGGACCCCCCTGACGAGATCGCGTAGCCGACCAGCGCGGCGAGGACGAGGCCGCCGGCGAGCAGCCACCAGCGGACGGCGAGGAGCTTCGCGTAGCGGGCGAAGTCGACCTCCTGCTCGGCCTCGGGATCGCGACCGGCGGGTGCCTGCCCGCGGGGCTCCTCTGTCGTCATGCGGCGGCGACTGTATCGGACGCCCACGACCACATCGCGGCCAACCCGTCCGCGAGGCGCGTCGTCGG
>JAFAIV010000418.1 GCA_019236545.1 Actinomycetota bacterium
GGGGTGACGCCCGTCCAGACCGAGTTGTAGGGGTTCATCCGCTCGCCGGTCGCCGAGCGCGCCAGCAGCTGGAGGAAGACCTCGAGGTCGCGGAACGAGGGCACGATCTTCTCGATCCCGACGACGGAGATCAGCGTCTCGGGCAGCGTCAGGCACATCCGCCCGTTGCCCTCGGACTCCGCGATCAGCAGCGAGCCCGTCTCGGCGACGGCGAAGTTCGCGCCGCTGACGGCGACTTTCGCCTCGAAGAACTTCTTGCGCAGGTGCCGCCGCGACGCCTCCGCGAGGGCGTGGGGGTCGTCGGAGAGGTCGGGCGGTGCGTCCTCCATCTCGCGCAGGAAGATCTCGCGGATCTCGGCGCGGTTGCGGTGGATCGCGGGCACGACGATGTGGCTCGGGCGGTCGTGACCGAGCTGGACGATCAGCGCGGCGAGGTCGGTCTCGTAGGCGCGGATGCCCTCGCGGCCGAGCGCGTCGTCGAGGCCGATCTCCTCCGTCAGCATCGACTTGACCTTGATCACCTCGCGCTCGCCGGTCTCGCGGACCAGCGACGCGACGATCGCGTTGGCCTCGTCGGCGTCGCGCGCCCAGTGCACGTGCGCGCCGCGCGCGGTGGCGGCCGCCTCGAACTGCTCGAGGTAACGGTCGAGGTTGGCGAGGACGTGGTCCTTGATCGCGGCGGCGGAGGTCCGCAGCTCCTGCCAGTCCGGCATCTCGGCGACGAGGGCGGCGCGGCGCTGGCGGATCGTCGTCGTCGCCTTCCGGACGTTGCGGCGGAGCTGGTCGTCGGCGACGGCGATCTTCGCGTTCGCGGGGAACGGCGGGTCGTCGACCCAGACGGTCTCGCCGCCGCTCACGACGGGACCGCGTCCTCGGTGGAGACGAGCACCTCGGCGATGTGCAGCGTGCGCACGCCGGCGCGGATCCGCTCGAGGCCGCCGCCGATGTGCATCAGGCAGGAGCGGTCGCCGGCGCAGAGCACCTCGGCCTCCGTCGCGATCACGGCCTCCATCTTGTCCGCGAGCATCGCCGCGGAGACGTCCGGGTTCTTGACGGAGAAGGTGCCGCCGAAGCCGCAGCACTCGTCCCAGCGCGGAAGCTCGACGAGGTCGATCCCCTTGACGTTCCGGAGCAGCCGCAGAGGCCGGTCGCCGACGCCGAGCATCCGCAGCGAGTGGCAGGTCGGGTGGTACGTGACGCGGTGCGGGAAGTACCCGCCCACGTCCTCGACCGCGAGCACGTCGACGAGGAACTCGGAGACGTCGTAGGTCTTCGCCGCGACCGCCTCCGCCCGGGCCGCGAGCGCCTCATCCCCGGCGGCGCGGGCGACCTGCGGGTGCTGGTGGCGGACGCTTCCGACGCACGAGGCGGACGGCGAGACGATCGCGTCGTACGGCTCGAAGACGTCGACGTAGCGGCGGACGAGGCCGGTCTCGAAGTAGCCGCTGTTCGCGTGCATCTGGCCGCAGCAGGTCTGCTCGAGCGGGAACTCGACCTCCTGCCCGAGCCGCGCCAGCAGCTCCACCGTCGCGCGCCCCGCCTCCGGGAAGAGCGCGTCGACGAGGCACGTGGCGAACAGGGCGACTCGCACGTCCGGCGGAACCTAACAGGCGACCCCTCCAGTAGGATCCGCGGCGGCATGGACGAGGGGAACGGCCACCTCCTGTTCGTCTGGAAGACGTCGGGCTACGAGCTCGTCGAGGAACCAGGCGAGGCGCCGGCGGCCGGGAGCGAGGTCGAGCGCGACGGGCAGACGCTGCACGTGACGAAGGTCGGGCCGTCGCCGCTGCCGGGCGACCGCCGCCAGGTCGCGTACCTCGGCGGCTAGCCCGCCGCGACGGACTCCGCGGCCGCGAGGCCGAGCACGAGCGCCTGGGCGAGGCCGCTCGCATAGCCGCCCGTGGCGATCCCGCCCGCGTCGACGCCCGCGGCCCAGAGGCCTTCCGTCCCGAGGACCCGCGCGTCCGTGTCCACGGCGAGGCCGCCGATCGTGTGCGTCACCGCGGCCGCAACGCGGACTGCGAGCGTCCCGTCGTCGCGCTGCTGAACGGTGGCCCCGGCCGCGCGGGCGGCCTCGATCCGGGCGTTCGTCCGCTCGACGACGTACCAGGCGCGCGGGCCGATCAGCTGGGCGAGGTCGTTCTCGTGCCACGCGACCTCGGGCGGCGTGATCTCGCGCCAGCCCTCGTCGAAGACGCGCGCGTCGCGGCCGTAGAGCTGCGCGAGCGGGACGAAGTCCTCCTCGCGGATGCGGGCGGGCGGCGCGGGCATGACGCGACCGTAGAACTCATCCATCCCGGCCGTCGTCGAGGCGCGGCGCCCGAGCGCGAAGTCGAGCCCGTCGCCCTCGCTCCACGGGTTCGCGCGGAGGAGCAGGCCGCGTTCGCGCGCGAGCCGGCCCGGGAAGCCGCCCGTGGCGAGGA
>JAFAIV010000148.1 GCA_019236545.1 Actinomycetota bacterium
GGGCGGCGGCTGCCGGAGCGCGTCGTCTCGCTGCTGACGATGCTCGCGCCCGCGCTGCTCGCGGCGCTCGTCGTCGTCGAGACGTTCGGGAGCGGCCGTCACCTCGTCGCCGACGCGCGGCTCGCGGGCCTGGGCGCGGGCCTCGTCGCGGTCGCGCTACGCGCGCCGATCTGGGCCGTCGTGATCGCCGGCGCCGCCGCCACCGCGGCGGCTCGCCACTTCCTCTAGGAGCTCCTCCGGCGGCAGGTCGGCCAGCGAGTCGAGGACGAGGTCGGCCTCGCCGAGGTCGTAGTCGCGCGTGACCTCGTTCGGGACGGCGACGGTGAAGATCCCGGCCGCGACGGCCGCCCGGATCCCGTTCGGCGAGTCCTCGAACGCGATCGCCTCGTCCTCGGCGAGGCCGAGCTCGGCGAGCGCCTCGAGGTAGAGAGTCGGGGCCGGCTTCGCGCGCTCCTTGCTCGGGCCGGCGGCGAGAATCAGGTCGAAGTGATGCGCGCGCTCGAGGCGCTCGAGGTGCATGTCGATCCACCACTTCGACGCGCTCGAGACGATGCCGAGCCTCAGGTCGTGCTCGTCCGCGTAGGCGAGGTACTCCTCGATCCCCGGCCGTAGCTGCTCCGCCTCGATCAGGGACAGCTCGTGGGCGCGGCGCCGCTCGTGCAGCGTCTCCCACTCGAGCGTCCGGCCGACGAGCTCCTCGAGGTGCGACTCGGGGCTCCACGCGTCGCGCGTCCCGACGACGAGCCGCCACTTCTCCGCGGGAAGCTCGAAGCCGTGGTCGCGGTAGATCAGCTCCCAGCCGGCGCGCGACGGCACCTCCGTGTCGAGGATCAGGCCGTCGAAGTCGAAGAGGAAGGCGCGGACCGGCACGGCGATGCAGAGTACGTTCGTGGCGATCCTCGGCGTCGACGTCGGCGGCACGTTCACCGACGCCGTCCTGCTCGACGGAGGGCGCGTGCGAACGGCGAAGGTGCCCACGGCGGCGCGGCAGGAGGAGTCGGTGCTGGCGGCGGCGCGCGCGGTCGGCGCCGTGGGCGTGGAGCGCTTCTCGCACGGGACGACGGTGGCGACGAACGCGCTGCTCGAGCGGCGCGGCGCGCGGACCGCCTACGTCGGCAACGCCGGCTTCGAGCACCTCCTGCACCTGCGCCGCCAGAACCGCGCGCATCTCTACCGGCTCTGCGCCGACCACCCGCCGCCGCTCGTCCCGCTCGAGCGTTGCCACGGCGTCCGCGGGCGGCTCGGCCCCGACGGCGAGCTCGAGCCGATCGACCTCGCATCGCTGCCCGATCTCGGCGACGCGGAGGCGGTCGCGGTGTGCCTGCTCTTCTCCTTCCGCGACCCGTCCCACGAACGTGCCGTGGCGGACGAGCTGCTGCGGCGGCACCCCGGGATCCACGTCGTCGCCTCGCACGAGGTCGCACCGGAGTTCCGCGAGTACGAGCGCGCGTCGACGACGGCGGCCGACGCGTATCTCGCTCCGGTGGCCGCTCGTTATCTGCATGCGCTCGCCGCCGCCGCGCGCGAGGCGGGGCTGCCGGAGCCGCTCGTGATGCTCTCCTCCGGCGGCGTGGCCTCGGTCGCGGAGGCGGCGGCGCACCCGTCTCGCATCCTCGTCTCGGGGCCCGCCGGAGGGGTCGTCGGCGCGGGGCTGCTCGCGCTCCGCGCCGGGTTCGAGAACGCGATCGCGTTCGACATGGGCGGCACGTCGACCGACGTGTGCCTGCTTCCCGGCGGCCGCGCGGCGCGGGTGGCGGAGCGCGTCGTCGGCGGCTTCCCGATCCGGCTGCCGACGGTGGACATCCACACGGTCGGGGCGGGCGGCGGGTCGATCGTGCGGCGCGACGCGGGCGGCGCCGTGCGCGTCGGTCCGGAGTCGGCGGGGGCGGAGCCGGGGCCCGCGTGCTACGGGCGCGGCGGACCTGCGACGGTGACGGATGCGAACCTCCTGCTCGGCCGGTTGCCGGCGGAGCTTCCCGGCGGGCTCGTGCTCGACCGCAGCGCTGCTGCGGCGGCGCTCGGCGACGTCGATCCGGCGGCTGCCGTGGCGGTCGTGGAGGCGGAGATGCTGCGCGCGCTCCGGGTCGTCTCGGTCGAGCAGGGCCACGACCCGCGCGAGTTCGCGCTCGTCGCGTACGGCGGCGCCGGGCCGTTGCATGCGTGCGCGCTCGCGGATGAGCTCGGGATCGAGGCGGTGCTCGTCCCCGCGGCGGCAGGCGTCCTGTCGGCGCTCGGCCTCGTCGCGAG
Organism: Actinomycetota bacterium; assembly: GCA_019236545.1. Lineage (GTDB taxonomy): Bacteria > Actinomycetota > Thermoleophilia > Gaiellales > Gaiellaceae > Palsa-739. Next base: position 2,248 of record JAFAIV010000148.1, read on the forward strand.
CGACGAGCGGCGGGACTCGGTCGTCTCATACGTGCGGCCGCTCGCCGAGGCGGGTGAGCTTCCGACGGAGGGCGAGGCCGACCTGCGCTACCGCGGCCAGTCGTTCGAGCTGAC
>JAFAIV010000408.1 GCA_019236545.1 Actinomycetota bacterium
TCGCGTTCGTCGTGGAGCTGCTCCGCCCGCATGCCCCCTCGCGCCGGCCGAGCCTCGCCGAGATGCGGCCGATGCTCCGGGTCGGCCGGCAGATCATGGTGCGGACGACGGCGCTGCTGGCCTCCTTCCTCGTCGCGGCATCGGTGCTGGCGCGGATGGGCGACGCACAGCTCGGCGCGCACCAGATCGGCTACCAGCTCTTCCTCTTCCTCGCGCTCGTCCTCGACGCCGTGGCGATCGCGGGGCAGGTGATCGTCGGGAGGATGCTCGGCGCGGGCGACGCCGACGGCGCCTTCGAGGCGGCGCTGCGCATGACCGGCTGGTCGGTCGTCGTCGGCCTCGTCTTCGCGGCCGTGCTCGCGCCGCTCTGGCACGCGCTCCCGCGCGCGTTCACGGGCGACCCGGCCGTCCTCCACCAGGCCGCGCTCCTCTGGCCGTTCCTCGCCGCGATCCAGCCGCTCGGCGGCGCCGTCTTCGCGCTCGACGGGATCCTGATCGGGGCGAGCGACACGCGCTACCTGATGTGGTCGATGCTCGCCGCGAGCGCCGTCTTCGTGCCGCTCGCGGTGCTCGCGCTCGAGCTCGGCTGGGGGATCGTAGGCGTCTGGGCGGCGCTGCTCGTGCTGATCGCAGTGCGCCTCCTCCTGATGGGCCGCCGCTTCGCCGGGCGGCGCTGGCTCGTCGTCGGCTGGGACTAGGATCCACGTCGTGGAGGGACTCGCCGAGCTGCACACGCACCTGGGCGGCTCGGTCTCCTCCGAGACGCTCTGGTCGCTCGCCCACCGCCAGGGCATCGCGCTCCCGGTCAAGGACTACTGGGACTTCGACCGGCTCGTCACCGTCTCCGACCCGCGCGGCGTGCCGAACCTCGACGCGCTCGACGCGATCTACCACTGGACGGAGCTCATCCAGTCCTCGCCGGCCGCCGTCGAGGTCTCCGTGCACGGCGCGATCGGCGGCGCGTACCGGTCGCAGGGGATCACGACGCTGGAGCTGCGCTTCAACCCGATGAAACGGAACCGCGGCGGCGAGCGCGACCTCGACCACATCATCCTCGCCGCGATCCGCGGCCTCGACGTCGCGAGCCTCGAGTACCCGCAGGTGAAGGCCGGGCTGATCCTGATGATGGACCGCACCTTCACGCCGAAGCAGAACGAGATCATCGTCGAGAAGGCGATCCGCTGGGCGCCGCGCGGCATCGTGGGCATCGACATCGCCGGGCCCCGGCCGGGCCACGAGCGCTACGACTACGCGCTCGTCCAGCCGATGGTCGAGGAGGCGCGCGCCGCCGGGCTCGGCGTGACGATCCACGTCGGCGAGGAGGGCGGCGAGCTCGGGCGCGAGGAGATCGGCGAGGTGCTGGAGCTCCTGCGCCCCGACCGGATCGGCCACGGCATCCTCGCCGCCGGCGACGAGACGCTGATGCGCGAGCTGCGCGACCGCGAGGTCGTGCTCGAGATCTGCCCGACGTCGAACCTGCTCACGAAGGCGCTCCCCGACGAGGACGCGGTGCGCGACGTCTTCCGCACGTTCGTCGAGAACGGCGTCCGCTTCACGATCGCGACGGACGGCCCGGAGATGATGCGGACGCACCTGCGCGACGAGTTCGAGCTGCTCCTCCGGATCGGGGCGCTCTCGCAGGACGAGCTCGACGAGGCGAACCGCCGCGGCCACGAGTCGAGCTTCGTCCGCGGCAACTTCCGCGCCGCCTCCGTCTGAGCGATAGCGACTCCTTCTCGGACGCGAAGGAGCCCGACTTGCCGAGGGCGCGGCGGAGCGGCGACGCTGAGTGGAGGGTCTCGCCCAGCCCATGCCGCGCAGCCATTCACTTCTCGCCCTCCTCGTCGCCGTCTGCTGGGGGATCAACTTCGTCGTCATCGACGTCGGCCTCGAGTCGTTCCCGCCGCTGCTCTTCGCCGGGCTCCGCTTCGCGCTGATCGCGTTCCCGGCCGTGTTCTTCGTGCCGCGGCCGGACGTGCGCTGGCCGGCGGTCGTCGCGGTCGGGCTGCTGATGTGCGTCGGCCAGTTCGGCCTGCTCTTCATCGCGATGGGACACGGGATGCCCGCCGGGCTCGCGTCGGTGATCCTGCCGCTGCAGCCGATCTTCACGATCTCGTTCGCCGTGCTCGCGCTGCGCGAGCGGCCGAGCGCGCGCCAGGTCGCCGGCGTCTGCTGCGCCGTCGGTGGGCTCGTCCTGATCGGCGTCGGCCGCGCGCACGGCGTCCCGCTGCTCGGGGTCGTCCTCTGCGTCGCGGCGGCGGCCTCGTGGGGAGCCGGCAACGTCGTCACGCGCGCCGCCGGGGCGACGCGGCCGTTCTCGCTGCTCGTCTGGGCGAGCCTCGTCGCGCCAGTCTCGCTCGCGACGCTCTCGCTGATCTTCGAGGGGACACACCGCTGGCACGAGGCCTGGACGGCGCTGCCGCACACGAAGCCGCTGCTCGCGCTCGGCTACGTCGTCGTCGTCGCGACGTTCTTCGGATTCGGGATCTGGACCTGGCTGATGTCGCGGCATCCCGCCTCGACGGTGGCGCCGTTCAC
>JAFAIV010000010.1 GCA_019236545.1 Actinomycetota bacterium
CGTCTCGCGCGGCGACTCCGCCGACGAGGAGCGCGATCGCGTAGAGCGCCGTCAGCAGCGCGTCGTCCCGCGCATGCGACGGCGCCGCCGACCAGGCTGCGGAGGCGCCCTTCCACGCGGCGAGCGCGAGCAGACCCGCCGTCCCCGAGAGCACCGCCCGTCCCGGGAGGACGCCGTCGGTCGCGAGGAGCGCGGCGAGCGCGAGGGCCGCGACGGCCGCGTATTGCAGCCAGTCGCCGCCCGCGATGCTCCCGTGCTCGATCCAGGCGGAGCCGACGGCCACCAACGTCAGCGCGAGCACGGGCCAGAGCCGGAGCCGGGTGGTCCTGCGCGCGAGCGGGACCACCCGGGCCCGCGAATGCAATGTCGCCACAGCGGAAAGGAGCATCTCCGCGTTCGGCTCGAATCGAACTTAGGGGGGATTAGGGATGTTCCGTAGAGGCATGTCTGCGGTAGCGGCGCTGTTCGCCGCTGTGCTGCTCGCGGTTCCCGCTGCGGCTCTCGCCGGCGGTTCGCCGCAGGACATCTGCAAGGACTTGCAGGAGCACGGGAAGCTCACGCACACGTACACGCCCGCGCAGATCTCGGCGTACGAGTCCGACACGACGATCCAGGGCTACTGCCCGGCGATCGTGCCGCAGAGCTCGTCGAGCACGCCGGCGGCGCCGACCCAGCAGAGCGGGGTGCAGGGCGCGCAGCAGTCGTCGACGCTGCCGTTCACCGGCTTCCGCGTCATCGTCGTTGCGATCGTCGGCGCCGGGCTGCTGCTCGGCGGGACGCTCCTCTGGGCGGCCGGCAGGCGGCGGCAGACGTGAGCTGACGCCGGCCGACGTGCCCACGGAGCTCCAGAACACCGAGCCGCCGACGCTGCGGGCGGAACGCGAACGGCTGCGCCCGGCCAACCTCCTGCTCGACCTCGCCGAGCTGGAGGAGCTGCTCGACGCCGAGCTGGCGCGGGAGGAGGACGCGCTCGACGCGTTCCTGCTCGCCGCGGGGATCCAGCAGGTGCTCGAGGACTGGTTGCAGCGCGACGTCCTCCACGTGCGCGCGCTCGCGGGTCGCGCACCGGGACGCGCGGAGGCGCTTCTCCGCGCGGGCGACGCCGCGCTCGTGCGCGCGCGCCCGCAGGCGGAGGCGGGCCGGCTCGCCGCGAAGCACGCCGCGTTCGTCGACGAGCTCGCCGCGCGCGTCATGGCGGACGGCGGCGTGGAGGGCCTGCGCCGCCCCGGGCACGGCCGCCTGCCGGAGGCCCTCCTCCGCAGCGTGCAGCGCCTCCCCAACTGCTTCCAGAGCTTCGACCAGAAGCCGGAGGACTGCGCCGCGCTGGCCGAGCGATTCGCTGCGCTGCGGCCCGACCGTGCCGCGCCGCTGGTGGTGGCCGGCCTGCGCACGTCGGGGAACTACCTCGCGCCGCTGGTCGCCGCCTCGCTCCGCGCACTCGGCTTCGAGGACGTCGAGGTCGCCACGCACCGGCCGGAGACGCCCGTGTCGCCGCGGTTGCGCTCGCTGCTGCGCGGCCGGGCGATCCTCCTCGTGGACGACCCGCCGCGGACCGGTGCCTCGCTCGCCGCCGCCGCGCGGGAGCTCGAGGCTGCCGGAGCGTCGGCGAGCGACGTCGTCCTGCTCCTGCCGCTCCTCGGAGAAGGCGTGCCCGAGCCGCTGGAGCCCTGGCCGCGCGTCGTCCTGCCGTTCGACGACTGGGCGATCCAGCGGCGGCTGCACGTGCCTGTCGAGCCGGAACGCGGGCACGTTCGGATCGACCTGGGCGACGGGACCCTCCTGGAGGGCGTCGGCCTCGGCTACTTCGGCCGCCACGCGCTCACGGTCGCGGAGACGATCGGGGCTCGACCCGTGTCGTTCGAGGACGGGCTGATCCGCTACGTGCCGCGCGCGGACACCGACCCGCTGGAGATCGCGCTGCGCCGGCGCGACTCGCTCGGGCTTCCGGACGACCCGAGCCTCCGGCTCATCCGCCGGGACGCGACCTGGGAGACGGGCGCGACGCTGATCGAGCTCTGCTTCGGGAAGACGCGGCCGATCGCCCGACCGGCCGTGCGGCGCGCCGCCCGCCGCATCCTCACGTCGGCGCGGCCCTGCACGATCGACGGCGGCATCGACTCGATCGTCGGCAGCGCCTTCACCGCGTCCGGCTACAGCCTCGCCGGCTTCGACCCGGTCTTCGACCTCGCCGCCACCGGAGACCGCTCGCTGCGGCGCGCCTGGCGGGAGGCGACCGGCGAACGGGTCTCGGCGGAGCGGTGGTTCCTCTACGAGCTCCTGCACGCGACCGCCGTCCGCGAGCGTTGCCGCGAGACCGGCGACGTCCACGGGAGCCTCGACGCGGAGCGCGCCGCAGCTCGCGCGATGCAGGGCTACATGCGGGAGACCTACGCGCTCGGCCAGACCCGCGGCAACGGGCCGCTGTGTGCGATCGACTGCGACGGCGTCCTCGAGACGCTCTGGTCGGGCATCCCGGTACTCGGCCCCGACGGCGCGCTCGCGCTGCGGGCGCTGCAGCGCCACGGCTTCCGGCCCGTCCTCGTCACCGGCCGCTCGCTCGGCGAGGTGCGCAAACGCTGCGAGGCCTACGGGCTCCCGGGCGGCGTCGCCGAGTACGGGGGAGCGATGGTGGCGGGGGCCACCGAGACGGTCCTGCTGGGGGAGGAGCACCGTGATCGGATCGACGACGCGCGGCGCCGGCTCGCGGCACGCGCCGGCGTCGTCGCCGATCCGGCCTTCCGCCACTCGATCCGCGCCTACCGCTTCGACCGTGACGGCTCGCACGGCGGCGTCTCGCAGGCGGACGTCGACTCGCTCGCGGGCTCCGGCCTGCGCACGTGGCCGGGCGCGGGCCAGACGGACTTCCAGGTCGCCTACGTCGACAAGGGCACCGGCGTCGACGCGCTCGCGGACGCGCTCGGCGGCGAGGTGGCGTTCGCGATCGGCGACGGCGCGGCCGACCTCCCGCTCCTGCGCAAGGCGCGGCGCGCGTTCGCGCCCGCCGGCTGCGACCCCGCCCTGCGCACCGTCGCGCGCGAGCTGCCGTACCCGTTCCAGGCCGGGCTGCTCGAGGCCGTGCAGGCCTTCCTCGGCCACGATCCGCGCCGCTGCCCGGTCTGCGAGCCGCCCGCGCCGAGCCGGGACGCGTGGCTGCTCGCGACGGCGCTCCGCGCGAAGGACGCGAGCCGCGCGCAGAAGCTCGCCTCCGCGGTCGCCGTCGCGCTCAGGCGCGGGCGCTGAGCGGGAGCCCGTAGGCCGGGCCGTCGCGCGGGATCACCCGCACCGGAACGCCGTAGACGATGTAGCGGTGCGAGGCGAAGAAGCGCGGGTGGCACGCCTGCAGCGCTACGACCTCGTGCCGCGGAGACCGGAGGACGCCGAGGTCGGTGGCGGCGACGATCCGATGGCCGGTGACGCGGTAGACGAACGTCGCGTACGGCATCACGATCTCGATCCGGTCGCCGGGCCGCATCGCGTCGATGTGCGAGAACGGCGCGAGATACGTCGTCCGGTGCCCGGCGATGTAGACGAGCCGCCCCTGCCCCGGCATGTACGTCACCGGGTCGCGGCCCGGCCCCTTCTCGAGCGAGCCGCTGTCGGTGCCGTTGACGAGGATCATGTTCAACCCGAGCCGCGGGACGATGATCCGCCCGATCGCCTGGCCCGTCTTCGCCTCGCGCCGGAAGGCCGCTGCCTCGCGGGCGACGAGCCGCGCCTCGGCCGCGGCGGGGACGACGCCGGCCTGCGGCGCTGCGAGCGGCCGGAACCCGCGCAGCTCCTGGTCGAAGCTCCGCGCGAGGCCGACCTGCTCCTCGTGCGTGTAGAGGGCGGTGAACGGGTCTTGCCAGCGCCAGACGAGCACGACCCACGCGAGCGCGAGCACACCGGCGGTGACGAGAAGCATCCCGGCGACGCGCAGACCTCTCCGCATAGGCTCTCGATTCCCGCGCGACGACGATTCGACGCAGGGAGCCCGGTCCCCGTACTATCACTTCAATTCCAAAAGCAACGACTGGGAGGTAGGGCGCATGGCGCTCAGAATCGGCGACACGGCTCCGGATTTCGAGGCCGAGACCACGGAGGGCAGGATCCAGTTCCACGACTGGGTCGGCGACTCGTGGGCGGTGCTCTTCTCGCACCCGAAGGACTTCACCCCGGTCTGCACGACGGAGCTCGGCTACATGGCGAGCATCAAGCCGGAGTTCGACCGGCGCAACGTCAAGATCATCGGCCTCTCGGTCGACCCGGTCGACAAGCACTCGAAGTGGGCCGACGACATCGAGGAGACGCAGGGCGCGCGCCCGAACTACCCGATGATCGGCGACTCGGACTTCAACGTCTCGAAGCTGTACGGGATGCTCGGCGCCGACGTCTCGGGCGACCCGGCCGACCGCACCGCGGCCGACAACCAGACCGTCCGCAACGTCTTCGTGATCGGTCCGGACAAGAAGGTCAAGCTGATCCTCGTCTACCCGATGACGACCGGCCGCAACTTCGACGAGGTGCTGCGCGTGATCGACTCGCTGCAGCTGACCGCGAAGCACAAGGTCGCGACGCCCGCCCAGTGGCAGAAGGGCGGCGACGTGATCATCGCCGGCTCCGTCTCGAACGACGACGCCAAGGAGATCTTCGGCGAGTGGAAGGAGCCGAAGCCCTACATCCGCATCGTGCCGCAGCCGGAGTCCGAGCCGGCCGGCGTCTCGAGCTAGGGCGCGGGTCTCGCGGGGGCGGCGACGAGCCGCCCCCGCTGTCTACTTGACGGTGAAGTGCTTGAACATGAACGACTCGTGCGGCGGACAGTAGTACTTGTACGCCCCGGGCTTCAGCGCCACCGTCACCGACTTCGTACCGGTGAAGGGGACGGTCGTGAAGTCCTTCGCGAAGCCGTTCGGCCCGTCGAGCGAGAACGCGTGGATGCTCGCCATGTCGTGGATGACGAACGTGTAGGTGCCGGCCGGGATCGTGTTCACGAGCTGGCCGTTCTGCTTGAGCGTGATCGTGAAGCCGGGTCCGACGGTTCCGACGAGGGTCCCGCCGCCGTGGCGGCCGGCCGAGCTCGTCGTTGCGAGTGCGAGGGCGCCGGCGGCCGCAGCGGCGACGGCGAGGATGCGGGCAGGTGTCATGCCCCTCTCCTACGCGCGTGGGGCGCGCCCGGATTGGCGACGTGACGACCGCTGCGCGTGCAACGCTCTGGCCGTGAGCGTCGAGATCCACTATTGCCCGACCTGAGGCGGCTACGACGAACGGGCCGCGAGTCTCGCGGCCGAGCTCGGACGTCACGGGTTCGACGCCACAGCGACGCCGGGACAGAGGGGACAGTTCGACGTCGTCCGGGACGGGACGCTCGTCTTCTCGAAATGGCAGGAGCACCGCTTCCCCGAGCCGGACGAGATCCTCGCGGCGCTCGGCGCCTGAGGGTCGCGGGCGCCTGCGCGGCCGCGCTCGCGCTCGCGGGCTGCGGCGGCGGGCGCCTCTCCCACGGCGACTACGTGCGCCGGGCCGACGCCGTCTGCCGCGCGTACGACGCCAAGGTGCAGCTGCTGACGCGGCCGAAGGGCTACGACGGGATCGTCTCCTACGTCGACCGGACGCTGCCGCTCTACGTCGCGGCGCTCGACAAGCTGAAGGCGCTCTCGCCGGCGGCCGGCGACGACGCGGCGGTGAAGGCCTGGCTCCGCGCGGACGCCCGCGTCGTGACGGAGGTGCGCCGGCTCCGCGACGCGGCGATGAAGAAGGACCCGGCCGCCACGAACGACGCCTCGACGGCGGTGCAGGCGGCGAGCCTGGCAAGCCGGCGCGCGGCGTCCGCGCTCGGGCTCCAGGTCTGCTCACAGCCCTAGGCGCCGCGGAACTGCGCGGGCCGCTTCTCGATGAACGCGGCCACGCCCTCGGCGAAGTCCTCGCTCGCGGCGGCGACGGCCTGGAGCTGCGCCTCCAGCTCGAGCTGCTCCTCCAGCGTCGCGGTGTCCGCGTTGTCGAACAGCCGCTTCGTCATCCCGATCGCCCGCGTCGGCCCGGCGGCGAGCTCGGCCGCGTACTCGGTGACCCGAGCCTCGAAGGCATCCGCCTCGACGACCTCGGAGGCGAGGCCCCACGCGTGCGCCTCGGCCGCGGTCAAGCGACGGTTCGAGCTCATCCACTCGAACGCGCGGGGCGCGCCGAGCAGCCGGTGGACGAAGAAGGTGCCGCCAGAGTCCGGGACGAGCCCGATCCCCACGAACCCGGGGACGAAGAAGGCGGAGTCCGAGGCGATCCGGATGTCGCACGCGCACGCGAGCGAGAGCCCCGCGCCGGCGCAGACGCCGTTCACCGCCGCGATCACCGGCTTCTCGAGCGCGCGGATCGCGAGGACGTTCGGGTGGTAGGTGGCGCGCAGCCCGGCGCCGACGTCCGGCATCTCGCCGAACTCGGTCAGATCCTGACCCGCGCAGAAGCCGCGGCCGGCACCGGTGATCACGACGGCGCGCACCTCGGGGTCGCGCGCCTGCTTGAGACCCTCCCGCAAGCCGGCGTGCACGGCGCCGTTGAACGCGTTGAGCTTGTCCGGACGGTTGAGGGTGATCGTCTGGACGGCGCCCTCGCGCGTGACCTCGACCTCGGCCATGTGCTGACCCTACCGCCCCGTGAACTCGGGCGGCCGCTTCTCGAGGAAGGCGTTCAGGCCCTCGCTCGCGTCCTCGGAGGCCCGGGCGAGGAAGAACGCGCGCCGCTCGAGCTCGACGCCGGCGGAGAGCGGCGTCTCGAACGCGGAGTCGACGGCCTCCTTCGCCAGCCGCACCGACACCGGGCCCTTCGCCGCGATCTCGGCGGCGACCCGCTTGGCCTCGCTCAGCCACGCCTCCCGCGCGACGACTCGCGCGACGAGTCCGAACGCGAGGGCCTCACGCGCGGAGAGCATCCGGCCGGTGAGGATCATGTCCATCGCGACGGCCTTGCCGACCGCGCGCGTCAGCCGCTGCGTCCCACCCGCGCCGGGGAGGACGCCGAGGTTGATCTCCGGCTGACCGAACGTCGCGGTCTCCGAGGCGACGATCAGGTCGCACAGCATCGCCAGCTCGCAGCCGCCGCCGAGGCAGAAGCCGGAGACGGCGGCGACGATCGGCGTATGGACGGCGCGAATCGAGTCCCAGCGCGAGAGCCGCGCCGCCTGGTAGAGCGACACCGGCGTCCCCGACGCGAGCTCGTTGACGTCCGCGCCGGCTGCGAAGGCGCGCTCGCCGCCGCCGAGGACGATCGCCCGAATGTCGCCATCCTCGTCGAGCTGGGTGAGGGCAGCGACGACCGCCTCCATCAGCTCGCCCGAGAGCGCGTTGAGCTGTTGCGGCCGGTTCAGCAGCACGACGCCCACTCGGCCGTCGCGCTCGACCAGCACCAGCTCGCGCTCCGCTCCGGCGCCGTACATGCCGCCGCCTCCGCTCTTCGTCGGCGGCTCCGGCGAGCCTACGCCGCTCACGAGAGCTCGAGGAACTCGACCGTCGGCTGCGGCAGCCCGCGCTTGTAGGCGTCCTTGCCGCTCGCCATGAACTCCTCGCTGCGGACGGCGTTGTTGAACGCGTCCTCGTCGGCGAACTCCCACTCGGCGAAGTACGCGTGCTTCGGCTCGCCCATCGGCGCGCCCGTGATCCGGCCATGCCGGAAGACGCCGTTCGGGACCGCCTGGCACACCTTGACGTGCTCGGCGTACTCGGCCTCGTCCGGCTCGTGGTCGTAGAGGACGATCACCCGGTGCATCGCTCACCTCCCGCTCGCTGGCGGGGTGAGCCTATCGGCCTCAGGCCGCGACGGGCTGCAGCGCCGTTTCCTCGCCGGGCGAGGGCTCGGGCCACGCGAGCGCAGGCCGCTCGAGCTCGCGCATGACGTCCGCCGAGGGCATCGGCCAGCCGTCCGGGTCGGTGCGCAGCTCGGTCGCGTCGTTCATGCTGTCTCCACAACGGCGGAACCGCGTGGGCGGTTTCGCGACGACCGCAGGAGGAGCCACATGGCCGGCGAGATCGTCCACATCGAGTTCCCGTCCACCGACGTCGACCGCGCCACGCGCTTCTGGGGCGGCCTCTTCGGCTGGGAGTTCGGCGGCTCGGCGATGGAGGGGTTCGACTACCGGATGGCGCAGACATGGCCCGGCTCGGGCGCCGCCGTGTTCCCGGCGGACGAGCGCGACGGGCATCCGCGCTTCTACTTCGACACGCCGGACATCGAGGCGTCGATCGCGAAGGTGCGCGAGCTCGGCGGCGAGGCGGCGGAGAAGCAGCCGGTGCCGACCCACGGCTGGTTCTCGGCGTGCACGGACAGCGAGGGGAACGCCTTCCACCTCTGGCAGGGCGACCCGAACGCCGCATAGCGGGATAACGTTGCCCCCGGTGTCCGGGGGCGCGCTCGCAACGACTCTCGCCGTGCTGGCCGGCCTCGCCGGCTCGGTGCAGGTCGCGCTCATGTCGCGGCTCGGCGACCGCATCGGCGTGCTCGAGGCGCTCGCGTTCTCCACGCTCGTCACCGCGGTCATCGCGGCGCTCGCGCTCGTCGTCGTCCGGCACAGCCTGAGCGGCTACGCGGCAGCGCTCCACCAGCCGTGGTGGATGCTCGGCGGCGGCGTGATGGGCGCCCTGATCGTCTTCACGATCACGTACGCCGGCCCGCGCATCGGCGTCGCCGCGACGGTCGGGATCCTGATCGCCGGCCAGCTCGTGATGGGCGCCGCGATCGACCGCTGGGGACTGTTCGGCTCCGACCGCATCCCGATCCACTGGCCGCGGCTCCTCGGGATCGCGCTGCTCGCCGCCGGCGCGGCCCTGTCGCTGAAGAAGTAGTGCGCGAGGGACGCGCGTCCGCGGTCGCGCTCGTGCTCGGCGCGGCCACCTCGGTGCAGGGCGGCGCCGCCGTGGCGAAGTCGCTCTTCCCGCAGCTCGGCCCGCCGGGCGTCGTCTTCCTGCGCCTCCTCTTCGGCGGGCTGGCGCTCTGGGCGATCACGCGGCCGCAGCTGCGGGAGCGGCCACGGCGCGAGCTCGGCCTGCTGATCGTCCTCGGCGTCGTGCTCGTCTCGATGAACCTGACGTTCTACGAGTCGCTCGACCGGCTGCCGCTCGGCGTGGCGGTGACGGTCGAGTTCCTCGGTCCCTTGGCGGTCGCGGTGCTCGGGTCGCGGCGGCCGCTCGACCTCGTCTGGGTCGGCGCGGCGGGAGCCGGCGTGGCGCTGCTGGCGAACGGCGGCGGGAAGGCGGTGCACCCGCTCGGGCTCGTCCTGGCCGCGGTCGCCGGGCTCTTCTGGGCCTGCTACATCCTGCTCGGCGTCCGAGTCGGCCGCGCGTTCTCCGGCGCCTCCGGACTGGCTCCGGCGATGCTCCTCGGCGCGGCGCTCGCGGCGCCGTGGGGGATCGTCTCCGCGGGCGGCCACCTCCGCGACGCGCAGCTCGTCGGGGCCGGCGTCGGCGTCGGCCTGCTCTCGTCCGCGCTGCCGTGGTCGATGGAGCTCGAGGCGTTGCGGCGGCTCCCGCCGCACGTCTTCAGCGTCGTGCTCTCGCTCGAGCCGGCGGTCGCCGCGGTCGCCGGCGTCGTCTTCCTGCACGAGCACCTGCGCGCGCGGGCGTGGCTCGCGATCGCGCTCGTCGTGCTCGCGAGCGCGGGCGCCGCCCGCCGCGTCACGCCGCCGGTACCGCCGGACGCGTAGCGAGCGGCGTTCGCGCCAGGACGGCGAAGCTCCACTCGACCACCGGCCCGACGAAGACGGCGAACAGGACCGTCCCGACGCCGAACGTCCCGCCGAGGACGATCCCGACGACGAGCGCGGACGCCTCGAGCACGCCGCGAACGATCCCGACCCGCACGCCGGTGCGGCGCGTCCCGACGAGCATCAGCGTGTCCCGCGGCCCGGCGCCGAGGTCGGCGCCGATGTAGAGCGCGCTGGCCGGCCCGATCAGCCAGATGCCGGCGATGAGCAGGACGAGCCGCACCGGCAGCGGGTCGTGCGCAAGAGCCGTCACCGTCCCGATCGAGGTCAGCCCCTGGATGAACGAGCCGACAAGGACCGCGTTCGCCACCGTCCCGACCCCCGGCCGCCCGCCGAGCGCCCACGCGACGAAGAGGACGACGACCGCGACCGCGACGTTCGCCATCCCGAAGGAGAGCGGCGTGTGCTTCGCGAGCCCCTGGTTGAGGACGTCCCACGGCGAGAGCCCGAGCCGCGACTCGAGGATCAGGACGACGCCGGACGCGAACAGGAACAGCCCGACGACGAGGCTCGTGCCGCGGGCGACGTACCCGCCACGCACCCGCGGGTGCGCCCTCAGAGGCCGAACGGGTTGAACGGCTTCGGGCTGACCGAGAAGAGGACGCCCTTCGTCTCGAGGTACAGCTCGAGCGTGTCGATCGAGAGCTCGCGGCCGAAGCCGGACTGCTTGTAGCCGCCGAACGGGATCCCCGGGAACGCCGTGAACGGCATGTTGATCCCGACCATCCCGGACTTGATCGCCCGCGCGACGCGATGGCCGCGGGCCGGGTCGCCCGTCCAGACGGTGGCGAAGAGCCCGTAACGGACGTCGTTCGCGATCCGGACCGCGTCTTTCTCGTCCTCGAACGGGATCGCCGCGACCACCGGTCCGAAGATCTCCTCCTGCGCGACCGTCATCGCGTTGTCGACGCCCGCGAGCACGGTCGGCGCGTAGAACGCGCCCTTGCCGTCGGGCAGCTCGCCGCCGACGACGACCTCCGCGCCCTCCTCGCGCCCCTTCTCGACGAAGCCGTGGACGCGCTCGCGGTGCGCCGTCGAGATGAGCGAGCCGACCTGCGTCTCCGGGTCGAGCGGATCGCCGACCTTGAGCTGCTTCGCGTACGCGGCGAAGCGGGAGACGAACTCGTCGTAGAGCGGCTTCTCGACGAGGACGCGCGAGCGCGCCTCGCAGCTCTGGCCCGCCGCGTAGTAGATCGACCAGACCGAGCTCGGAATCGCGTCGTCGAGGTCGGCGTCGGCGAAGACGATGTTCGGGCTCTTGCCGCCGAGCTCCAGCGTCAGCCGCTTCAGCGGCTCGGAGGCGAGGCGCATGATCTCGCTGCCGGTGCGCGTCGAGCCGGTGAACGCGACCTTGTCGACGCCCGGGTGCCGGACGAGATAGGAGCCGGTCGTCGGCCCGTCGCCCGGGACGACGTTGATCGCGCCCGCCGGGAAGCCGACCTCGGCCGCGAGCTCCGCGATCCGCAACACCGTCAGCGGCGTCTGCGGGTCCGGCTTCAGCACGACCGAGCACCCCGCGGCGAGCGCCGGCGAGAGCTTCCAGACCGACATGAGGAGCGGGTAGTTCCAGGGGACGATCTGCGCGCAGACGCCGACCGGCTCCTTGATCGAGTACGTCTGCAGCGACCCGCCGACCGGGTTCGCGCGGCCGGCGATCGAGCCGAGGACGGAGGCGAAGAAGCGGAAGTTCTCGACGGCGCCGCCGACCTCGGCCTTCACGGACGAGATCGCCTTGCCGACGTTGCGCGACTCGAGCTCCGCGAGCTCCTTGCGGTTGGCGGCGATCGCGTCGGCGAGCGCGTGCAGGAGGCGCGACCGCTCGTTCGGCGGCGTGCGGCCCCACGGCCCGTCGAGCGCCTCGCGCGCGGCGGCGACAGCGCGGTCGACGTCCGCCTCGCCGCCCATCGCGGCGCGCGCGAGTGGCTCGCCGGTCGCCGGCTCGAGGAGGTCGCGCACCTCGCCCGACGCCGCCTCGACCACCTCGCCGCCGATGAACAACCCGCGCTCCTGTCCCGTCGAGACGGCCATCTATACGGAAAATAACGGTTGCGCCCCGCATCCCGCGGCAGGGATCATCTGGATCCGAGAGAAGAGGTTTGCAGCCGGGTCGAGGCGGAAAGCCGCAGGATTCGGATCCGAATCGAGGCTAGGAGGCGAGATGGCGAGCATGATCCACGTCGAGGCGGCACGCATCCCCGATCGCGACCGGCTCCTGCGGGAGCTCGAGGAGGCCGGGCTCGAGGCGCGCGCGGTGGACGAGGTCGGGATCGAGGTCCCCGCCGGCGACGACGAGGCCCAGCGCTCGGACGACGTCTTCTCGCAGGTGCAGGACACGATCATGTCGATCGGGGCGCCGTTCGTGCCGATCAAGCACGAGGGCGTCATCTACATCCGCCCGCCCCTGAGTTAGCCCCCACCCGCGCGGGTAGGCTCGGCCCTGGTGGCGGAAGCCGAGCTCGTCCAGATCACCGTCCGCGTCAACGGCGAGGAGCACACGCTGCTCGTCGACACGCGCACGTCCGTCCTCGACCTGCTGCGCGAGCGGCTCGGCCTGACGGGGACGAAGAAGGGCTGCGACCACGGCCAGTGCGGCGCGTGCACCGTCCTCCTCGACGGCCGCCGCGCCAACGCCTGCCTCGCGCTCGCCGTCGCGCACGACGACTGCGAGATCGTCACCGTCGAGGGGCTCGACCACCCGCTGCAGGACGCCTTCGTCGAGCACGACGCGCTCCAGTGCGGCTACTGCACTCCGGGCCAGATCTGCTCCGCGGTCGGGATGCTCGCCGAAGCCGGCGCGGGCTGGCCGAGCGCCGTCACCCGCGACCTCGTCCGGCCGCCGCGGCTCGACGCCGACGAGATCCGCGAGCGCATGAGCGGGAACCTCTGCCGCTGCGGCGCCTACCCGAACATCGTCGCTGCGATCGAGGACGTCGCGTGAGGCCGTTCCGGTACGAGCGGGCGCTGGACGAGAGCACCGCGCTCGCGGCCGTCGCCGAGCCCGGCGCGCGCTTCCTCGCCGGCGGCACGAACCTCGTCGACCTGATGCGCCTCGGCGTCGAGTCGCCGGAGGTGCTCGTCGACGTGACGCGGCTCCCGTTCGGAGACGTCCACGAGACCGTCGACGGCGGCCTCCGCATCGGCGCCGGCGTCCGCAACAGCGATCTCGCCGCCGACGACCGCGTGCGCATGCGCTACCCGGCACTCGCGCGCGCGCTGCTCTCGGGCGCGTCCGGGCAGCTGCGCAACCGCGCGACGACCGCGGGGAACCTCCTGCAGCGAACACGCTGCCCGTACTTCCAGGACGTGACCGCTCCGTGCAACAAGCGCGAGCCGCGCAGCGGGTGCTCCGCGCTCGAGGGCGTCCACGCGAACCACGCGATCATGGGCTGGTCGGAGCGCTGCGTGGCGACCCACCCGTCCGACATGGCCGTGGCCATGGCAGCCTTCGACGCCGTCGTCCACGTCGTCTCGCGCGACGGCGGCCGCGTCATCCCGCTCGAGGACTTCCACCGCCTGCCCGGGAACGAGCCGGAGCGGGACACGCTGCTCGAGCCGGGCGAGCTCGTCGTCGCGGTCGAGCTGCCGAAGCCGACGTACGGCACCCGCTCGACGTACCGGAAGGTGCGCGAGCGCTCGTCGTTCGAGTTCGCGCTCGTCTCGGTCGCGGCCGTGCTGCTGATCGAGGTCGGCGAGGTCGCGGAGGCGCGGATCGCGATCGGCGGGATCGCCCACAAGCCGTGGCGCGCCCATGTGGCCGAGGCCGCGCTCGTCGACAAGCCGGCGACCGAGGAGAGCTTCCGGGCCGCGGCCGAGGCCGAGCTCGCGCAGGCGCGCCCGCTCCGCGACAACGCGTGGAAGGTCGAGCTCGCGCGGGAGACGATCGTGCAGACGCTGCTGGAGCTCGCGTGACCGTCACCGAGCGCGAGCGCCTGATCGGCGCGCCGGTCGACCGGATCGAGGGCCGGGATAAGGTCGAGGGCAAGGCCGCCTACGCCGTCGAGTGGAGCGTCCCGAACCCGGCCTACGCGCACCTCGCCACCGCGACGATCACGCGCGGGACGATCCGCGCCGTCGACGCGACCGCCGCCCGGGCAGTCCCCGGCGTCCTCGCGGTCATCACGCACGAGGACGCCCCGGAGCTGGCCGACGGGAGCGGCGAGCTCGGGATCCTCCAGTCGCCGCGCGTCGCCTACCGCGGCCAGGTCGTCGGCATCGTCGTCGCCGAGAGCTCGGAGGCCGCGCGGGAGGGCGCCGAGCTCCTCCGCTTCGACTACGCGGTCGAGCCGCACGACGTCGTCCTCACCTCCGACCACCCGACGCTCTACAGACCCGACACCGTCAGCCCGGGCTTCGAGACCGACACGGTCGTCGGCGACGTCGAGGCGGCGCTGCACGCGGCGGAGGTGAAGGTCGACGCGACCTACTCGACGCCGGCGGAGCACAACAACCCGATGGAGCCGCACGCGACGACCGCGATCTGGGAGGAGGACGCCCTGACGGTGATCGACGCGATCCAAGGCGCGTTCTTCGCCCGCAACGAGATCGCGCGCCGGTTCGGCCTCGACCCCTCGCGCGTCCGCGTGCTCGCGCACCATGTCGGCGGCGGCTTCGGGTCGAAGGGTCCGCCGCGCCCGCAGGCGATCGCCGCGATCATGGCGTCGCGCCACGTCGGCCGTCCGGTCCGCCTCGCGCTGACGCGCCGGCAGATGTTCGCGCTGACCGGCTACCGGACGCCGACGATCCAGCGCGTCCAGCTCGGCGCGCGCAAGGACGGGCGGATGACCGTGATCGCGCACGACGTCTGGGAGCAGACCTCCACGGTCGAGGAGTTCGCGGAGCAGACCTCGGTCGTGACGCGGATGATGTACGCCGCCCCGATCCGGCGGACGACGCACCGGCTGGCGAGGCTCGACGTGCCGACGCCGTCGTGGATGCGCGCGCCGGGCGAGTGCCCCGGGATGTTCGCGCTCGAATCGGCGCTGGACGAGCTCGCGATCACCTGCGGCCTCGACCCGATCGAGCTGCGCGTCCGGAACGAGCCGCGGGTCGACCCGGAGAGCGGCCTGCGCTTCTCGACGCGCAACCTCGTCGCCTGCTTCCGCGAGGGCGCCGAGCGATTCGGCTGGGCCGAGCGCGACCCGACTCCGGGCATCCGCCGCGACGGGCGCTGGCTGCTCGGAACCGGCGTCGCCTCCTCGACCTACCCGGCGCGGAAGTGGCCGAGCGTCGCCTACGCGCGGCGGCTCGACGACGGCACGTTCCTGATCCGGATCGGCGCGATCGACATCGGCACCGGCGCGCGCACGATCCTCGCCCAGATCGCGGCCGACACCCTCGACGTCCCGCTCGACCGCATCCACATCGAGATCGGCGACAGCGACTTCGGACGCGCGATGCTCGCCGGCGGCTCGATGGGGACGTCGTCGTGGGGCTCGGCGGTCGTGATGGCCTGCCGGCGGCTCCTGCTCGGCCAGGACGAGGCGCTCGCGGACACCGAGGGCGAGCAGGAGGAGAGCGCGTCGAAGCACGCGTTCGGAGCGCAGTTCGTCGAGGTCGCCGTGAACATGGACACCGGCGAGGTGCGGATCCCGCGCGCGCTCGGCGTCTTCGCGTGCGGCCGGATCATGAACGCGAAGACCGCCCGCTCCCAGTTCATCGGCGGGATGACGATGGGGATCGGCATGGCGCTCCTCGAGGAGTCGGTGATGGACCCGCACCTCGGCGGCTTCGTGAACCCCGACCTCGCCCAGTACCGCGTCCCCGTGAACGCCGACATCCGCGACGTCGAGGCCATCTGGGTGGACGAGGTCGACACGGCGGTGAGTCCGATGGGCGCGAAGGGGATCGGCGAGATCGGGATCGTCGGCACCGCCGCCGCCGTCGCGAACGCCGTCCACCACGCGACCGGCGTGCGCGTTCGCGACCTGCCGATCCGGCCCGACCGCCTGCTCGGCAAGCTGCCGAGATAGAGGCGGGAGGGCCCGCCGCAACGGGCCCTCCCATGTCCCCCGTCTAGCCGCTGCAGCCGGACTGCCCGCAGCTGGAGCCGCACCAGCTGCTGCAGGTCTGGAGGCAGGACTTGACGACGCTGCAGCAGGTGCTCACGACCTGCTGGCAGCAGTTGCTGCAGGTGGTCTCGCACGACGACTGGCATCCGCCGCACGAGCTGCAGCTGCCGCAGTTCCCGCAGGAGGAGCCGCAGCTCCCTCCCTGGGTCTGGCTCTGCGTGTTGGACTGCGTCGAGCTGTTCGAGTTCGACGCGGACGAGCTCGAGTTCGAGCCCGACTCCTGGTGGGTGTCCCCACCGTTCCCCGCCGCGGTGTTGGGCGAGGAATTCTGCGACGACGACTGCGAGCTCGAGCTCTGCGAGACGCTGTTCGACGCCGACTGGGACTGATCGCCGCCCGACTGGCAGCACGAGCCGCCGGACGTCTGCTGCTGCTGGTTCGACTGCGAGGAGCTGTTCGAGTTCGACGCGGCCGAGCTCGAGTTCGAGCCGGACGTCTGGTTGACGTCACCGCCCTTGTGCGAGTCGTACGTGTCGCCCTTCGTGCCCGAGCAGTCGCAGCCGTGGTGGTGATGGTGGTGCTTCTTTCCGTACCCGTTGAAGAGACCGACGTTCGGCGAGGCGTTCACCGACGTCGACTTCGAGGTCGCGCTCTGGCTGATCGAGTTCGACTCCGACTGGGACTGCTTCCCATACCCGCCGGAGCCGCTCTGCTTCTGGCTGTTCGACTGGGACGAGCTGTTCGAGTTGGACGCCGACGAGCTCGAGTTCGAGCCCGACGACTGCTTCACGTCGCCCTTGTTGCCGACGGCGAGGTTCGGCGCCGCGTTCACCGACGTCGACTGCGAGTCGGCCTTCTGCTCGATCGAGTTCGACGACGACTGGTCCTGGCTGCCGCCGCTCGACTGGCAACAGCTTCCGCCGGAGCTCTGCTGCTGTTGCTGGTTCGACTGCGACGAGCTGTTCGAGTTCGACGCGGACGAGCTCGAGTTCGAGCCCGACGACTGGTTCACGTCGCCGCCGTTGCCGATCGCGATGTTCGGCGAGACGTTGGTCGACGTCGACTGCGAGCTCGCGGACTGCGAGATCGAGTTCGTGGCGCTCTGGATCTGCCCGGGCAGACCGCCGAACGCCGTGCCGGCCGTCGCGAGCGCGAGCAGCATCAGCCCGCCCACGAGGGCCATCACCTTCAGCTTCATCGTTCCTCCTTGGACTTGTTCGAACGTCGGTGCCGCGCGGTCGGCGCGGCGTTCCGGAAGCCGGGGCGGGCTAGCCGGGGCGTTCGAGCAGCCGCAGGAAGGGCGGCCGAGGGAGCGTCGCGGCGTGCGACCGCAGCAGCATGAGCACCCACGACGCGAGGGCGAGAAGCAGGACGACGAAGGCCGCGACCGGAGGCGTGGAGGCGCCGGCGGCGGACGCGCCCGCCGAGGTGGCGCCACCGCCGAGCGGGACGCGCGGGAGCGGCACGACCACGGCGCGCGCGTGCGTCGCGGGCGGCGCGTGGCGGACCGGGCTCGGCGCGAGCGAGCGGGCCGGCGCAGGAGCGGAGACTGCGGCCGAGACGGAGCGGCGGTGGGCGGCCCGCGGCCTCGGGGCCGGAGCCGGAGTCGCGGCCCGGACGGGAACCGAGAGCTCGGGCACGGCACGCGGCTCGGGCTGCGCGACGGCCGGCGCGACCGGAGCCGGAGCGGCCGGATGCGAGGCCGGCGTCGCGACGGCGGGTGCCGCCGGCGGGGGTCGATGCGCCGGGGCGGCGGGCGCCTGCTGGGCCGGCACCGCCTGGGGCGCCGCCGCGTCGGCGACCGGAGCCACGA
>JAFAIV010000096.1 GCA_019236545.1 Actinomycetota bacterium
CGGGCAGCCGAGGCCGGAGCCGGTCAGCCGCACGGTCGCGCCGGTGGCGACGATCAGGACGAGCGCCGCGGTCGCTGCAAGCGCCAGCCGGCGGAACGCGAGAGGTGAGAGCGTGAGGCCTCGCCACCGCGGCACGGCCGCCGGTACGGGCTGCTCGACGTGCACGTCCCGAGTGTACTTCCCGTCTGGTAAACTTACGTTCACGTAAGAATGAATTTCCTCCGGACACGACGGCACAGCGAGCAGTACAAGTGGTGGGTCCTGACCTGCACCTCGCTCGGGATGCTGCTCGCCACCGTGAACTCGGGCACGCTGATCATCGCGCTGCCCGACCTCGAGCGGAGCCTGCACACGACGCTGCTCCAGCTCGTCTGGGTGATCCTCGTCTACATGATCGTCTCGACCGTGCTCGTGCTCACCGCGGGGCGGCTCTCCGACCTGTTCGGACGCAAGAACGCATACGTGCTCGGCTTCCTGCTCTTCTCGCTCGCCTCGCTCGGCGCCGGCTTCTCCGGCAGCGGGACGCAGCTGATCCTCTGGCGCGTGCTCCAGGGCGTCGGCGGCGCCTTCCTGTTCGCGAACGCGGCGGCGCTCGTCACGGACGCGTTCCCGAAGGAGGAGCTGGGGCTCGCGATGGGGACGAACACGATGGTCGCCGCGATCGGGCTCGTGATCGGGCCGGTGCTCGGCGGCGGCCTCGTCGCGATCGCGTGGCCGTGGGTCTTCTGGTTCAACGTCCCGCTCGGGCTGCTCGGCTGCGTCTGGGGCTCCCTTGTCCTGCACGAGATGGCGCGCCGCGACGAGCAGCGAGGCCTCGACCTGCTCGGGACGAGCGCGTACGTCGTCGGCCTGACCGGGCTCGTGCTCGCGCTCTCGAAGGGCGGTCTGTCCGGATGGAGCGGCTCGCTCGTGCTCGGCGGGTTCGCCGCGGCGGTCGTGCTCCTGCCGCTCTTCGTGCTGATCGAGCGGCGCGGGCGCTCGCCGATGCTCGACCTGACGCTGTTCGAGAACAAGCTCTTCAGCGCGGCGTCGGCGGCGGCGTTCATCAACGGACTCGCCCGCTTCGCGCTGATGTTCCTCTTCGTCTTCTACTTCCAGGGCCCTCAGGGCCAGTCGCCGATCATGGCGGGTGTCGAGCTCGCGCCGATGGCGATCGGGATGCTGTTCTCGTCGCCGATCTCGGGCGTGATCGCCGACCGCCACGGCTCGCGCGGCCTCGCCGCCGCCGGGATGCTCGTGACGGCCGCGTCGCTCGCGGCGATGACGACGCTCCAGGCGCACAGCGCGTACTGGCAGAGCGGCGTCTGGCTCGGGCTGCTCGGAATCGGCTCGGGGATGTTCAACAGCCCGAACACCGCCGCGATGATGGGCGTCGTCCCGGTGCACCGGCGAGGCATCGCCGCCGGCTCACGCGTGATGCTCCAGAACACCGGCGCCGTGATCTCGATCGCCTTCGTGATGGCGGTCGTGACCGCGGCAGTGCCGAAGAACGTCCTGTTCAAGATCTTCTCCGGCGTCGCGTCCGGCCTCTCCGCGCGGCAGCTCGACCCGTTCATCGCGAACATGCACATGGCGCTCTGGGTGCTCTGCGTCGTCTCGCTCGTCGGCGCGGTCGTCTCGATGCTGCGCCCGGCGCACGTCGCGCAGGTCGAGTGGCGCGGGCTCGAGGAGGCCGCGTGAGGATCGGCGCGGTCGCCGAGCGCACCGGCGTGACGCCGCGGACGATCCGCTACTACGAGGAGATCGGCCTCCTGACGAGCGGCGTCCGCCGCAAGGGGGAGCACCGCGAGTACGACGACGCCGACGTCGAGCGGCTGACCGAGCTGAAGCGGCTGCGCGACCTGCTCAACCTCTCGCTCGACGAGCTGAAGGAGCTCGTGGAGCGCGAGGAGGCGCGCGCGGCGATCCGCCGCCGCTTCCAGGAGACGGACTCCGACGCCGAGCGCATCCAGCTCCTCGACGCGGCGCTGCCGCACGTCGAGCGCCAGCTCGAGCTCGTGCGCCGCCGCAAGGACGAGCTGGCGAGGCTCGAGGACGAGCTCGTCGCGAAGCGGAAGTCGATCCTCGCGCGCAAGCGCGAGCTCGCGGCGACCTAGGCCTCGAGCACGACGCCCGCGCCCTCCTCGACCGCGCCGACGCGTGCGAGGAAGAGGTCGGCGCGATCGAACTCGGCCTGGAGCGAGAGTGCCTTGTCCGCCGGCAGCGTGACGAGCAGGCCGCCGGCGGTCTGCGCGTCGTAGGCGAGCGCGAGGAGGTCGTCCGGGACGCCGTCGCTCTCGACGTGCGGGCCGGCGAAGTCGCGATTGCGCGGGTCACCGCCCGTGCGGACGCCCGCGCGCGCGGCCTCCAGTGCTCCCGGGAGCGCGGGGACGGCCGCCGCCTGCAGCCGGATCCGGACGCCGCTGCGCTCCGCCATCTCGTGCGCGTGGCCGAGCAGCCCGAATCCGGTGACGTCGGTGACCGCGTTCGGCCGGAACGGCCGCAGGACATCCGCGGCCTTCGCGTTCAGCGTCGTCATCCAGCGGGCCGCCTCGCTCGTGTCGCCCTTGCTCGCGAGGACGAGGCCCGTCCCGAGCGGCTTCGTGAGGAACACGGCGTCGCCGGGTCGCCCGCCCGACTTCGGCCAGATCCCGTCCGGGTGCACCGTGCCGACGACTGCGAGCCCGTACTTCGGCTCGGCGTCGCGGATCGTGTGCCCGCCCGCGAGCAGCGCGCCCGCCGCGCGCACCTGCTCGTCCGCGCCCGCGAACACCGCGGCGACGACCTCCGTCGGCAGCTCCTCCGGGAACGCCGCGATCGAGAGCGCGAGCAGCGGGACGCCGCCCATCGCGAAGACGTCGTTGAGCGCGTTCGTCGCCGCGATGCGGCCGAACAGCGCGGGGTCGTCGACGAGCGGCGGGAAGAAGTCCAGCGTGAAGACGAGCGCGCGCTCGTCGTCGAGTTTGTAGACGGCCGCGTCGTCCGCCGGGTTCAGGCCGACGAGGAGGTTCTCGGCGTCGACGGGGACGAACCCGCGCAGCAGCTCCTCGAGCCGCGCCGCCGAGTACTTCGCGGCGCAGCCCCCGCCGACCGTCAGCCCGGTGAGCGCCGTCACGGGCGAATCGTATTCGGGGCGGCGACGCGAACGCCGCCGCCCCGGGGAGAGGGGGAACTGACGGCTACCCCCGCGCGTTCATTCGCCGCGCGGCCGGGGTGACCTGCCCGCTAGTAGATCGCCGCGCCCGAGTCCGGGTCGAAGAAGTGCAGGCGGTCGGTCGCGACCGCGAGGAGGAGGTGCTTCCCGGTCGCGGCGGTCGAGCGCGGGTTGAGCCGGGCCGTCCCGGCGATGCCGTCGAGCGGGAAGTGCGCGATCACCTCAGCCCCGAGCGGCTCCGCGCGCGAGATCTCGACGTCGAGCACCGAGCCGTTCGCCGACGGGACGAACGCGGCGTCCTCGAGATCCTCCGGCCGGATCCCGACCACGACCTCCCCACCGGCGTGGCCGCGCAGGGAGGGTCGCTTCGCAAGCAGCGCCTCGGGGAGGTCGAGCGTGGTCGGGCCGAGCGTCACGGCCAGCGCGTCGGTCAGCCGCGTCCGCACGAGGTTCATCGCCGGCGAGCCGATGAAGCCCGCGACGAAGAGATTTGCGGGCCGGTCGTAGAGCGCCTGCGGCGTGTCGACCTGCTGCAGGACGCCGTCCCTCATCACGGCGACGCGGTCGCCCATCGTCATCGCCTCGGTCTGGTCGTGCGTGACGTAGAGCGTCGTCGTCTCGAGCTTCTGGTGCAGGTCGGCGAGGTAGGCGCGCATCTCGACGCGGAGCTTCGCGTCGAGGTTCGAGAGCGGCTCGTCCATGAGGAACGCGGCCGGCTCGCGGACGATCGCGCGCCCCATCGCCACGCGCTGCCGCTGCCCGCCGGAGAGCTGCGCCGGCTTGCGGTGGAGCAGGTCCTGAAGGCCGAGCATCTGCGCCGCCGAGGCGACGCGCTCCTTGATCACGTCCTTCGGCACCTTGTGCAGCCGCAGGCCGAAGGACATGTTCGCCTCGACCGTCATGTGCGGGTAGAGCGCGTAGCTCTGGAAGACCATGGCGATGTCGCGGTCCATCGGCGGCACGTCGTTCACGACCTCGCCGCCGATGAGGACGTCGCCGTCGGTCGCCTCCTCGAGCCCCGCGGTGATCCTCAGGACGGTCGTCTTGCCCGAGCCGGACGGCCCGACGAGGACGAGGAACTCGCCGTCGGCGATCGTCAGGTCGAAGCCCTCCACGGCGACCGCACCGCCGGGGAACACCTTGCGCAGCCCCCGGTACTCGATCGCGGCCATCAGCTCACGCTCCCGTTCGTCTGCCGCGCGATCCAGTCGCGATACCAGAGCGCGCTGCGCTTGAAGACGCGCCGCTGCGTCGGGAAGTCGACGAAGACGATCCCGAACCGCTTCTCGTAGCCCCACTCCCACTCGAAGTTGTCGAGCAGCGACCAGACGTAGTAGCCGCGGACGTCGACTCCCTGCTCGCGCGCGCGCACGACCGCGGCGATGTGGTCGTGGAGGTAGGCGACGCGCGGCTCGTCCTCGACGACGGAGCCGCCGTCGAGGACGTCGTCGTACGCCGCGCCGTTCTCGGTGATCAGGATCGGCAGGTCGCCGTAGTCGCGCCGCACGCGCAGCAGGAGCTCGGTCAGCGCGGCGGGGACGACCGGCCAACCCATCGCCGTCACCTCCGCCGCCTGCGCCACCTCCTCGAGGCCGAGGACGCCGTCCTCGCTCGCCGCGCGGACGAGGTTCGGGCGATAGAAGTTGACGCCGAGGAAGTCGAGGCCGCCGCGGCGGATCGTCTCGAGGTCGCCGTCGTGCACCGCATCGAACGAGCCGAGCCGGGACTCGTAGTGGGCGAGCATGTCCTCGGGATACTCGCCCGTCACGAGCGGGTCGAGGAACCAGCGGTTGTGGTGGCCGTCGAGCCGCCGTGCCGCCGCGAGGTCGTGCTCGGAGCCGGTCGCGGCGTTGGCGACCGTGAGGTCGAGCGTGATCCCGATCCGGCCGGCGCGGCCCGCGTCGCGGAACGCGCTCGCGACGAGCCCGTGCGAGAGGAGCGCGTGATGCGAGGCGGCCAGCGCGGCCGACCAGTCGCGGATGCCCGGCGCCTTCACGCCCGTCCCGTAGCCGAGGAACGAGGTCACCCACGGCTCGTTGTGCGTGATCCAGTCCTCGACGACGTCGCCGAGCACGTCGAAGCAGAGCTCCGCGTACTCGGCGAAGCGGTACGCGGTCTCGCGCGCCGCCCAGCCGCCGCCGTCCTCGAGCGCCTGTGGGAGATCCCAGTGGTAGAGGGTGGCGAGCGGCCGGATCCCGCGCTCGAGCATCCCCTCGACGAGCCGCCGGTAGAAGTCGAGGCCCTTCGCGTTCGCGAGCCCGCGGCCGTCCGGCTGGATGCGCGGCCACGCGAGCGAGAAGCGGTAGCCCTGGAGGCCGAGCGAGCGCATGAGGTCGAGGTCCTCGCGCCAGCGGTGGTAGTGGTCGCAGGCGGGGTCGCCGGTGTCGCCGTTCGCGACGTGGCCCGTCGCCGCGAAGCGGTCCCAGATCGACTCGCCGCGCCCGTCCTCCTGCGTCGCGCCCTCGATCTGGAACGCGGACGCCGCGGCTCCCCAGACGAACTCGGTCATCCCTTGATCGCCCCCTGCATGATCCCGCCGATGATCTGGCGCCCGAGCAGCAGGAAGACCGCGAGCAGCGGCAGGATCGAGACGAAGCAGCCGGTGAGGATCAGCGAGTAGTCCGGCACGTAGGCCACCGTCGCGATGTCGGAGACCGCGACCTGCACGGTCGGGTTCCGCGCGTTCAGGACGATGTACGGCCAGAGGTAGTCGTTCCAGCTCATCATGAAGGTGAGCAGCCCGAGCACCGCGGCGATCGGCCGCACGGCCGGCATGACGACGTGCCAGAAGACCCGCCACGTGTTGCAGCCGTCCACGCGCGCGGCGGCGACGAGCTCGCTCGGCACCGCGCCGACGATGTACTGGCGCATCAGGAAGACGCCGAACGCCGTGACGAGGTTCGGCGCGATGACGGCCTTGATGTTGTCCAGCCAGCCGAAGTGCTTCATCTCGATGTAGAGGGGGATGAGGCCAAGCTGCACCGGCACGAAGAGCGTCGCGAGCACGAGCACGAATAGGAGCTTTCGGCCGCGGAAGTCGAGCTTCGCGAACGCGAACCCCGCGAGGGCGCTGAAGAAGACGACGGAGACCGTGACGACGGTCGAGACGATCGCCGAATTCGCGAGGGCCTTCGCGAAGTCGACGTTGACGATCCCCGCGTTGAAGAGCCGGTGGATGTTGTGGAAGAGATTCCCGCCCGGCAGCAGCTTCGGCGGATACGCGTACACCGCCGCGTTCGTATGCGAGGCGACGACGAGCGACCAGTAGAGCGGGAAGATCGACCCGAGGACGACGAGGATCAGGAAGAGGTACGTCAGCGGGCCGGCAGCCTCGAAGCGGCGGGCCACCGCGTGGCGGGCGCGGCGGCGCGGGATCGCGTAGGGGATCGACGTCACGGCCCTAGGCCTCCGCCGACCTGATCCGCCCGACGATCAGGTAGTTCACGAGCGCGAAGACGCCGATCAGGAGCACGAGGCACCACGCGATCGCGGACGCGTACCCGAACTTGAACTGCGAGCTGCCGAGGAACTTCTCGTACAGGTACATGACGATCGTCTGGTACTGGCGGCCCGAGCCGCCGGTGCCGCCCGAGACGTTCGGCTGGAACAGGTACGGCTCCGTGAACAGCTGGAGCCCGCCGATCGTCGAGATGATGACCGTGAAGATGATCGTCGGCCGCAACATCGGCACCGTCACGTGGACGAACTGCCGCCAGCGCCGCGCCCCGTCCACCGCCGCCGCCTCGTAGAGCTCCTCGGGGATCGCCTGCATCGCCGCGAGGTAGATGAGGGCGTTGTAGCCAGTCCAGCGCCACATCACCATCACCGAGAGCGCCACCCAGGACGAAAGGCGGCCGGCTTCCCAGTAGACGTGGTGGATGCCGACGAGGCCCAGGACCCAGTTCACGAAGCCGTAGTCGTGCCCGAACATCTGCGTGAAGATCAGGGCGACCGCGACGAGCGACGTGACCTGCGGCAGCAGCACCGCCATCCGGAAGAACGTGCGCGCGTGGAGCTTCGTGTTGAGCACGTGGGCGATCACGAGTGCGAGAGCGAGCTGCGGCACGGTCGAGAGGAACCAGATCCCGAACGTGTTCTCGACGGCGTTCCAGAAGTACGAGTCGTGGATGAGCTGCGTGTAGTTCTGCAGCCCGATGAAGTGCGAGACCGGGTTGAGCAGGTTCCGGTCGGTGAGCGAGATCCAGCCCGTGTAGACGAGCGGGAAGAGCCCGAAGATCCCGAAGATGACGAAGAACGGCGTGACGAAGAGGTAGGGCGAGACCCGCGAGTCGAGCCGGCGCAGGAGCCGCCGCCGCGTCCGTGGGACCGTCAGAACAGCCGTCCGTTCCACCTTCATCCGCTCCTCGCCATGCTCGCAGGCCGGGCCGCCGGATCAGCGGCCCGGCCCTGCGGCATCGGTCAGCCTCCGACGTTCTGCACGTCCGTGAGGAACTGCTGCCAGGAGGCGTTCGCTGACTGCTTCTTCTGTTCGACGCGCTGGATCGCGTTCGACGCAGCGGTCTGGTAGTCCCCCTGGTGCGGGCCGAGCACCTGCGGCTTCAGCGCAAGGGCGGAGCCGGCGAAGATCTTGCCGACTGGCGCGCCGCTGAAGAACGGGTTCGTGAACGACTGCACGGCCTTGCTCGTCAGCACGGGGATCTCGCTCGGGAGGTTGCCCGTGTGCTGGAAGACGTAGAGCTCGGACGCCGGCGAGGTCAGGAACTTGACCAGGTCGGCCGCCTCGGCCGGATGCTGCGACTGCTTGGTGACGGTCAGGAAGGAGCCGCCCCAGCTGCCCCCGCCGCCCGGGACCGGGGCGATGTTCCACTTGCCCTTGGTCGCCGGGGCCTGGCCCTGGATGTAGCCCATCATCCACGCCGGGCAGGTGACTGTCGCGAAGGTGCCCTTCTTGAAACCGGTGTTCCAGTCGTTCGAGAAGGCGGACAGGCCCTTGTCGAGACCCATCGAGATCGCCTGCATCGTCGTGTCCCACGCCCCCTTGATCTTGGGGTTGGACGCCGCGATGACCTTGCCCTGCGCGTTGTAGTACGCGGGGTTGGCCTGGGCGATGATCGCGTTGTAGAGGTTCGACCCGGAGTCGATGAACTTCGGGCCGTTGGCGCCGATCTTCGACTGGAACTGCTGGCCCACGGCCAGGAACTTCGACCACGTCGGCCACATCTTCCCGAGCGTCGCCGGATCGGTGGGCAGGCCTGCCTTCTTGAACAGGTCGGTCCGGTAGCAGATGCCAAGGCTCCCGACGTCCGTGCCGAGGCCGATCACCGAGCCGTTGCTGGACACCGCCTGGTCGTACTTCCATGCCGGGTAGCGGCTCTTCAGGTCCGAGGCACCGTACTGGCGGAGGTCGACGAAGTTCTGCGGCTGCGCCGCGAACTGGGCGATGTACCCGACCTCGATCGCCTCGATGTCATCCGCCCCCGCGCCGGTCGCGAGATGCTGCGCGAGCGCGGTGTGGTGAGGCGCGTACTGCTCCGTGTCCTCCTTGATGGTGATGCCCGGATGCGACTGCTGGTACTGCGCGTACAGATCCTTGTAACCGAAGTCGCCGAAGACATCGACCGTCAGCGTGATCGCGTCGCGGTGGGCGGCGGTCGCCGACGACGCGACGAAGCACACCGCCGTGACCATGGCGGCGACTGCGATGACGGCGGCGGTGGCCTTCCTCCGGCGCCGACTGGTGGTGCTCCCGTTCACACCCTCCTCCTCCGCTAGACGCCTCGGACACCCTCCGAGGCGAGAACTACCGGAAACGTTTACAGCTTCGACTCAGGAAGTCAAGGGCCCTTGTTGACGTTTCATGACGGTCTGATTTCGTAACCGCTTCCGGAAGTGATTGAATGGTTTCCGTGGCGACGCGGGTGACCATCCGGGAGATCGCTGACCTGGCGGGCGTTTCGATAGCGACGGTCTCGCGCGTCGTCAACGGCCGGGACGACGTCTCCGAGGAGACGCGCGAGCTGGTCCAGCGGATCGTGCGCGAGCACGGCTACACCGCGAACCGAAGCGCGCGCGGCCTCTCCGCCGGACGCACGGGGCTCATCGGCGTCCTCGTCCCGCTCGTCCACCCGGCGTACTTCTCCGGGATCCTCTCGGGCGCGGCCGAGGCGCTCTACGAGCACGACATGCGCCTCGTCCTCTCGCCGACGCGGCACGAGCACGACCGCGAGGTCGGGATGGTCGACCGGCTCATGCACGGCGTCACGGACGGCGCGCTGCTCGTCCTCCCGGAGGAGTCGAGCGACGAGCTCGAGCGCCTGCTCGAGCAGGGGAACCGCTTCGTCGTCGTCGACCCCCGCTCGCCGCTGACGGGGAGCATCCCGTCGGTCTCGGCGGCGCACGCGTCAGGCGCGGGCCAGGCGGTCGAGCACCTGCTCGGCCTCGGCCACCGGCGCATCGCGGCGATCACCGGGCCGCATGACTGGGTGGCGACCGAGGATCGCCTGCGCGGCTACCACGCGGCGCTCGGCTCGGCCGGGATCATGGCGGCGCCGGAGCTCGTCGTCGACGCGGGCCAGTGGGAGATCGCCGCCGGCGTCGAGGCGGCCGAGCGGCTCCTCTCGCTCCCCGAGCCGCCCACCGCGATCTTCGCCTTCAACGACAACCTCGCCGTCGGCGCGATCCGCGCCGCCCGCTCGCGCGGGCTCTCGGTGCCGGAGGACCTCTCCGTCGTCGGCTTCGACGACGTCGAGCAGGCGACAGTGATCACGCCGGAGCTGACGACGGTGCGTCAGCCGCTGGAGGAGATGGGCCGCATGGCGGTGACGCTCCTGATCCGGCTGCTCGACCGCCAGCGCTTCGAGACGCTCCACGTGGAGCTCGCCACCCGCCTAGTCGTGCGCGACTCTACAGCTCCCCCGGCGTCCTGACGATCTTCCAGAGCAGGACGAGGCCGAGCACGCCGGCGAGGCAGAAACCGGCGACGCCGAGCCAGCGGAAGTCGTGCTCGCGCACGAGCAGCGACGACGCGAGCATGAGCGCGCTGACGATCAGCGCCGCGCCGAGCCGGTTCGCCAGCGTCTTGAGGTTGTGCTCCAGCTCGTCGAGGCCGGTCGGGACGATCCCGATGCGCAGCGAGCCCTGCTCGAGCTCCGTGACGACGTGCGCCATCCGGCGCGGCAGCTTCGTCAGCGGCTCGAGCTGCGTGTAGAGGTAGGCGAGCGCGCGGTTCGGCTCGAGCCGGTGCTCGGCCTCCCGCACCATCACGTTCACGGCCTCGTCCTCCAGCAGCGCGACCGGGTCGAGCGTCGGATCGAGCGTCCGCGCGATCGCGTCCGCCTGCGCGAGCGTCTTCCCGACGAGCGCGAAGCTCGTCGGCAGGCGGAGGTTCCTCCGCATCGCCGCGCGCTGCAGGTCGGCAAGTGCCTGCCCGGCCTGGATCTGGGCGAGCGGCCGCCAGTGGAACTGCGGCAGCTTCCGCCGGACGTCCTGCGCGAAGCCGGGCAGGTCGGAGGTCTGGTCGGCGATCGAGAGCGAGACGATCAGGTCGGAGACGTCGTCGGCGCGGTTCTGGGCGATCGCGAGCAGGAGCAGCGAGAGGCCGGCGCGGGTGTCCTCGTCGAGCCGGCCGAGCAGGCCGAAGTCGATCAGCCCGATCCGCCCGTCCGGCATGAGCAGCACGTTCCCGTGATGCGGGTCGGCGTGGTAGACGCCCTCGGTCACGACCTGAAAGACGTACGCGCGGAAGAACTGGCGCGCGAGCTCGGTCGCGGTGTCCTCCGGGAGCCCGTGGCCGGCAGTCACCTTGACGCCGTCGAGATGCTCGAGCACGAGGACCCGCTCGGTCACGAACGGCCGGATCACCTCGGGGACGGTCAGGAGCTCGTAGTCGCGGACGAGCTCGCGGATCAGCTCGGTGTTGTGCGCCTCCTCGACGAAGTCGAGCTCCGCCCGCAGGTGCACCTCCAGCTCGTCGGCGAGCTCCTCGAGTTGGAGCAGGCGCGCCGCCTGCGAGTGGCCGACGAGCAGGTGCGCGGTCGAGCGGAGGAGCGCGAGGTCGACGTCGACCTGGTCCTCGATTCCCGGCCGGCGCACCTTGACGACGACGTCGCGCCCGGAGGCGAGCAGGGCGCGGTGCGTCTGCGCGATCGAGGCCGTCGCGAGCGGCTGCGGGTCGATGCTTGCGAAGACGCCGTCCCCGAGCTCCGCGCGGATGATCGCGTCGATCTCCCCGAACGGGACGGGCGCGACCTCGTCCACGAGCCGGCCGAGCTCGTCGATGTAGACGTCCGGCAGGAGGTCGGGCCGCGACGAGAGGAGCTGCCCGAGCTTGATGTAGGTCGTCCCGAGCTCTTCCAGCGCCTGCCGGAACCGCCGCGCGCCATCGACGGTGGCCTCGCGCCGCCCGACCACGCCGATCTCGGCGAGCACGCGACGGAGGCCGCTTCGACGCGCAACCCGGCCGACCTGAACCGCGCGGCGAACGCGCTCGGAACCAGCGCCCACCGCGAGGTCATCCCACCGTTGACCGGGCCGGAAACGCGGGCGGGCCCTCGCCCGCGTTCCATCCTTGCGCTACGCCAGACCGCCGCCGTCGCTCATGCCGCGCGGGCGCGCGTACATCGCGACCAGATAGGCGAACAGGCAAGCGAAGACGAGGAGGTAGATCAGCCGTGCCTTGGACATGTGGTCACCTCCCTTCCCCCGGTTAGAAGCGGACGTCCTGAAGCGCCTCGGCCGCGGAGCGGTAGAGGCTGGCCGCAAGCCTGTCGTCGCCGCGCTTGGCGGCGAGGTCGCCGCGCGCGACCCACACGGCCGCGCGGTGGCTGGCGGAGCCGAGCGCGGCGTAGCTCTCCTCCGCCGCGTGGAACGACTGCTCCGCCTCGTCGAGCCGGCCCTGCTCGAGCAGCGCGCGTCCGAGGACGAGCTGCACGTTGCCGACCTCGTCGGTGTAGTCCTCGCGGCCGCCGAGCAGCTGCAGCGCGTGACGCGCCTGCTCCTCCGCCTGCTCCGGCTTGCCGGTGCGCAGGTGGACCTGGGCGAGCGAGGAGACGGCGCGGCCCGCGTCGGCCTCGAGACCGCTGTCGATCGCGATCTTGAAGGCCTCCTTGAGGAGATCCACCGCGGCGTCCGTCTTGCCGAGGAGGAAGTTGAGCCCGCCGAGGTTGTTCGTGAGCTGGCCGACGTGCGCGGTGTCGGCGATCTGGCCGTACGCCTCGCGCGCGCGCTCCGCGTAGTTGCGCGCGAGCACCCAGCGGCCGTCCCGGTCGGCGATCAGCGACGCCTGGAAGTAGGCCGCGCCGATCGTCCACGGGTCGTCGACGCCCTGCGCGAGCTCGAGCGCGCGCTCGACGTCCTCGCGCGCGGCCTCGTAGTCGCGCTGCCGCCGCCAGCAGCGGGAGCGCCACGAGAGGAGGTTCGACTTCAGCGCGTCGCACGGGAGGCCGGAGCGGTCGGCGAGCGCGAGCGCCTCGTTGAAGATCGCGACGGCGGTCTGGACGCTGTTCAGCTGGTAGCGGCAGACGCCGAGGGGGAGCAGCACCTCGGCGCGCTCCACGTCGGAGAAGGACTCGGCCTCGGAGAGCGCGCGCGCCTCGTTCAGGAGCTCGAGCGCCCTGCGGTGGCCGCCGACGCGCATCTGCGCGCGGCCGAGCCCGGCGAGCGCCCTGACCTCGAGCTCCGGGACGCCCGTCGCGCGCGCCGCGGGGACGAGCGGCTCGAAGGCGGCGACCGCCTCCTCGTTCCGGTTCGCCTCGTACAGCGCCTCGGCGCGGGTGAGTGCGCCCTCGAGCTTCGCGCGGTCGTCGGTGGCGACGCCGTTCGCGAGGAAGCCGGCGTCGACGCCGAGGCGCGCCGCCAGCCACTCGATCGTCTCGCGCGTCGGGCGCGTCTTGCCGCGCTCGATCTGCGAGACGTACTCCTTCGAGAAGCGCTCGCCGGCGAGGTCGCTCTGCGTCATCCCGGCGGCGACGCGAAGCTGGCGCAGCCGGTCGCCGAGCCGCGGCCCCTGCGGGAGCGGGCGGCGTGTCTGGCGGCTATCGGTCTCGCGGATCGCCATGAGTCAGCGGTGGATAGTGAACCGCATGCTTCACCTAACCGCAACCCGTCCATTTGGGACATCACCCGAAAGGGTGTGTTCAAGCCGAAATCCGAGTCAAGTGACAAGGTGGAGAATCACTTGACCGAGCTACTTGACGAGCCCGGAAGGCCGTCCTATAGTGCGCCTACTTGCAAAACCGGCCGGACGCCAGGCTCAGGTTTGCAAGGGGCGGGACACCATTCCCGCCGCGCCAAAGGGAAGCGGCTGGGCCGCAGAGTCGCTTCTCAACAGGCCGGCGAGAACGCCCCGCCTCTCGAGGAGGCCCCCCGAGCCGCAGCGGGGGGCCTCCTCCTTTTTCTGCCTCGCCCGCTCCGCTTCGCTGCGCTTTCCGCTCGCAGAGGCGGCGACCCGCCTATCGGCGGGCCTGCGCGTTGGGGCAGATGGGGGTGTGCGGCGCCCGCGCATGTCGGGCGCCGCGGCCGGGCTAGGGCTTCGCCGTCCTCATCCAGGCGAGACGGCTTTGCCGGACGCGGGTGAGGTCGTCGTCGGTCGGGAGACCGATCCGTCGGCCGAGCATGCCGAGGAGGCCGCCGGCGATGAAGAGCCAGCCTTCGGCCTCCGGGTCGCGGTCGGGCTGGATCACGCCGGCCTCCTGCCCCTGGCGGATGGCGGCCGCGACGAAGTCGTGGACGTTCTGGAGATGGTCGTGCAGGTGCTGGCGAACGGCCGCGTCGTCGGCCGCCTCGGTCAGGGCCTGCGCCCAGAGCTCGGCGAGCAGGAACTTCGACTGGCGCACGACCAGCTGGTGGTCCGGCGCCCAGGTCGGCGCGTCCTTCCACGCGTCGCGCGCCTGCGCCCACACGTGATCGAGCGCGGCGAGGAAGAGGTCGCGCTTGGACGCGAAGTGGCGGTAGAGGATCGGCTCCGAGACCCCCGCGGCGCGGGCGATCTCCGCCGTCGTCGTCCCGCGGTAGCTGCCCTCCGCGAAGACGCGGATCGCCGTCTCGACGAGCGCCTGGCGGCGCTCGGCCGCCGGCAGCCGCGACGTCGTCGTCACAGCACCGCCTCGGCGACGTGCGCCCGCTCGACTGCCGGCCGCGTCCGCACCGTCAGCACCGCGACGACGGCCGCGCCGAAGGCGATGACCGCGCTCACGAGCAGCGCCGCGTGCAGGCCGTCGACGAACTGCTGCGCCCCCTGCGGGCTCCGCGCGGGCGCCGAGATGTAGGAAGCGAGGATCGCCCCCATCAGCGCGATGCCCAGCGACCCGCCCACCTGGCGGAAGCTGTTCAGGACGCCCGAGCCGACGCCGGCCTTGTCGACCGGCACCGCGCCCATCGCGGCCGACGTCATCGGCGACATCGTCATCGCCATCCCGACACCGCCGACGACCATCGCCGGCAGCAGCGTCCAGAAGTCCGAGTGGACGGTGATCCGCTGGTAGAGGAGCAGCGAGATGCCGAGCAGCGTCATCCCGGCGCCCATCAGCCAGCGCGAGCCGATCCGGTCGGAGAAGCGGCCCGCGATCGGCGCGATCAGGATGATCAGCACCGTCATCGGCAGGAACGTCGCACCGGCCTTTGTCGGCGAGAAGCCGAGGATGTTCTGGACGTAGAGCGAGACGAAGAAGAAGACGCCGAACATCGCGAGCGAGACGAGCATCGCGACGACGTTGGCGCCGGCGAACGCGCCGATCCTGAAGAGGGACAGGTCGAGCATCGGCAGGCGCTGGTGGTGCTCGACCAGCACGAAGCCGACGAGCAGCGCCGCCGCCACCGCGAACAG
The DNA here is from genome assembly GCA_019236545.1 of Actinomycetota bacterium. GTDB lineage: Bacteria > Actinomycetota > Thermoleophilia > Gaiellales > Gaiellaceae > Palsa-739. The sequence continues at coordinate 14,916 of JAFAIV010000096.1, forward strand.
GCCGAGGATCTCCGGCGACGTCCAGCCGTGCTTGTTGCCCTCGATCAGCGCGTAGGTGAGCGCCAGCAGGCCGAACCCGGAGGTGAGCAGGCCCGGGATGTCGATGCTCTGCTCGTGCGAGGTGTCGCGAGACTCGGTGATGACGAGCCGCGAGACGACGATGCCGAGGACGCCGACCGGGACGTTCACGTAGAAGATCCAGTTCCAGTTGATGTTGTCGACGATCAGGCCGCCGATCAGCGGGCCGATCGCGAGCGCGAGCGCCGAGACGCCGGCCCAGATGCCGATCGCCTGGCCGCGCTGCTTCGGCGGGAACGTCGCCGTGATGATCGAGAGCGTCGCGGGGTTCATCAGCGCCGCGCCGACGCCCTGCACCGCACGGGCGCCGATCAGGAAGCCGGCGCTCGGCGCGAGTCCGCAGGCGAGCGAGGACGCCGTGAAGACGACGAGGCCGACGATGAAGATCAGGCGGCGGCCGTAGAGGTCGGCCAGCTTGCCGCCGGTGATCATCACCGCGGCGAACGTGAGCGCGTAGGCGGTGACGATCCACTCGAGCGAGGAGATCGACATGTGCAGGTCGCGCTCGATCGACGGCAGCGCGACGTTCACCACCGTGTTGTCGAGCATGATCATGAACAGCCCGAACGCGACCGCGGCGAGCGTCCACCACTTCTTGTTCTCGGGCGCGAAGATGCGTGCCTTCAAGTTCTCTCCCTAGGTCGTTAGTCACCACTAGGTTAGCGGGTGCTAACAACGCTCCGCAAGGGTAGGTTCGTCACGTTGGCGACGGGCACGATCACGTTCGACGTCGACCAGCCGCCCGAGGTCGTCTTCGACTACATCGCGGACATCCGCAACGAGGCGTCGTGGCTGAAGGACATCCGCAGCGTCGAGAAGGTCGGCGACGGCCCGGTCGGCGAGGGGACGGTCTTCGAGACGGACTACCGCATGTTCGGCCGGATGCGCATCGTCCTGCACGACTGCCGGCGGCCGTCGCACCTCGTCTTCGACGGCGAAGGGCCGCGGATGTGGATGCACTTCGTGATGGACGTGGAACCGCGCGACGGCGGGTCGCGGGTGACGTTCGCGCTCGACATGCGGCCGCGCGGCGTCCTCCGGCCGCTCGGGCCGCTGCTCAAGGCCGGCCTGCCGCGCGAGCTCGCGAAGCGGCCCGAGCAGTTCCGGGCGGCGCTCGCCTCCGCCTGAGGCGGCAGGTTTTCGACCGGTAGTCTGAAACCATGCGGCTCGCGCTCGCGCAGATCGACCCGGTCGTCGGCGACCTCGACGGCAACCGGGCGCTGATCCTCGACCGGGTCGCGGAGGCGAAGCGCGCCGGCGCCGATCTCGTCGTCTTCCCGGAGCTCGCCGTCACCGGCTATCCGCCCGAGGACCTGCTGCTCCGGCCCGGGTTCGTGCGGGCGGCGCGGGAGTCGCTCGACGCGCTCGCGCGCGAGGTGACGGGGATCGTCGCCCTCGTCGGGGTGCCGGTCTTCGAGGATGAGCTCTTCAACGCGTGCGCGGTCTGCGAGGACGGCGCGGTGACCCGCTTCGCACTGAAGCGGCACCTCCCCAACTACGGCGTCTTCGACGAGAAGCGCTACTTCGTCTCGGGCGCCGAGGCGACGCTGATCGAGGTCGCGGGGATGAAGATCGGGGTCACGATCTGCGAGGACATGTGGATCTCCGGGCCACCGACCTCGGAGCTCGCCGCCGCCGGAGCCGAGCTCGTGGTGAACCTCTCCGCGTCGCCGTTCCACGTCGGCCGGGAGCGCGAGCGCGAGGAGATCTTCGCGCGTCAGGCGCGGGAGAACGGCGTCCGCGTCGCGCTCTGCAACACGGTCGGCGGACAGGACGAGCTCGTCTTCGACGGCCATTCCCTCCTCCTCGACCGCGACGGGACGGTGCTCGCCCGGGCGCGCGGCTTCGAGGAGGAGCTGCTCGTCGTCGACCTCGACCGACTGGACGAGGCGACGGTCGCGCCGACGGAGGACGAGTTGGAGCAGATGCGGCGCGCGCTCGTGCTCGGGCTGCGCGACTACGTGCGCAAGAACGGCTTCCGCGAGATCGTCGTCGGCGTCTCCGGCGGGATCGACTCGGCCCTGACAGCGGCGCTCGCGGCCGACGCGCTCGGCCCGGAGCGCGTGCACTGCGTCTCGATGCCGTCGCGGTACTCGTCCGAGGGGACGCGGAGCGATGCGCGCGCGCTCGCCGAGAGTCTCGGCTGCGACTTCCGCGAGCTCGCGATCGAGCCGGTCGTCGAGTCGTTCACGGCGACGCTCGCGGAGTCGTTCGCGGGTCGGGAGCCCGACCTGACCGAGGAGAACCTTCAGGCGCGGATCCGCGGGACGCTGCTGATGGCGCTATCGAACAAGTTCGGCTGGCTGCTCGTGGCGACCGGCAACAAGTCGGAGATGTCGGTCGGCTACGCGACGCTCTACGGGGACATGGCCGGCGGGTTCGCGCTCCTTAAGGACGTGTTCAAGACGGACGTGTTCCGGCTGGCGCGGCACCTGAACGAGCGGGCCGGCCGCGAGCTGGTCCCGTGGACGACGATCGAGCGGGCGCCGAGCGCCGAGCTGCGCGCCAACCAGCTCGACCAGGACTCGCTGCCGCCGTACCCGGAGCTCGACCGGGTCCTCGAGGCGTACGTCGAGGAGGACCGCTCGCTGGAGGAGCTCTCGGCGGCGGACGGTTTCGACCCGGATGTCGTCGCGCGCGCCGTGGCGCTCGTCGACCGGGCGGAGTACAAGCGGCGGCAGGCGCCGCCCGGGGTGCGGCTGCGGCCCAAGGCGTTCGGCCGCGACCGGCGCACGCCGATCACGAACCGCTGGCGCGGCTAGGGGCCGACCGCGACCGGCTCGGCGGGCGGCCCGTGGACGAGCAGGTCGCGGACGAGCGCCTGCAGGTCGCGCGGGCCGGTGAGGACGCCGTCGAGCTCGTCCACGGTGAACCAGCGCGCGTCGTGCGTGTCCTGCGCGGCCAGCTGGGCCTTCGTGAACGCGGGCGCTGCGTCGAACGCGTCGACGCGGATCAGGTAGATCCGCTCCTGCTGGCAGCCGTACTTGCGCGGGTTCACGAGGCGGTGCTCGCGCGTCCAGATGAGCGGGCCGAGCTCGGGCGCCTCGCGAAGGCCGACCTCCTCGTGCAGCTCTCGCGCGAGCGCGGCCGCGTCGTCCTCCCCGTCGTCGACGCCGCCGCCCGGGAGCGTCCACCAGGTTCCGAGCTCGTCCTGCGCCTGGGCGAGGAGGACGCGGTCGTCGCGGTCGAGGACGAGTGCGCGGACGGCGCGCCGCGGCGGGCGGTCGAACACGCGCGCGGCGAGCTCGAAGAACCACGCGGCCCGGTCGAACCACGGGACGGCGGCGTTGGCGGGCGAGGTCGACGGCAGGACGAAGAGGCGGGTCGCGCCGAGCGCGCGCTCCTGGACGCCGAGCTGGGCACGCTCGCCGAACGCGCCGCGGTACGCCTCCTTGCCGACGAACGCGAGCCACTCCGGCTTCAGCTCCGCGGCGATCCGCTCCAGCCGCGTGCCGTCGAAGTCGCCGCGGCGAAGGTCGCCTGAGCCCGGCGTCGTCCGGTAGGCGGCGTTCGTGATCCCGATCCCCTCCTTGAGCACCTCGAACTGCTCCTCGGGCGCGTATAGGCGCGTGGTCAGGTGCGACGTATGCAGGAGCCGCCAGAAGTCGTTGCGCGGGTTGGCGAAGTGCGCGCGAGCGGCGGCCGAGACGCGGCCCGGGTTGATGCCGACGAAGACGACACGCAGCCCCGGCGCGAGGACGTCCGGGACGTCGCTCGGCGTCGTGTCCAGTCGGGCCATGTCCCTCGTTCGCGCCACAGTCTCCCCCATGGGGGAGCGAGCGTCCCCTCTGGGAACGCTACGCGCCCGGGCGTGACGGGTGTGTGCCGACTGTCAGGCGAATGCGCGCCGGCTACGCGGCTTCCGCGTCCGGCTCGACCTCGCGCGCGTCCAGCCGCGCCTCGAGGCCGCGGCGCAGGTCCTCGCCGGTGACACGGAGCTCGTAGCGGGGGCGGCGCGGCTCGAGCTTGACCAGGGTCACCGTCGGATCCCAGCCGCCGTAGCACCGGGCCCAGACCTCCGCTTCCGTCAACGGTCGCAGGCGCCGCACGACCGCAGCCTAGGTCCTGGCTCGGACGGACCCCGATCTGCAAGCATCGGCACATGGCCGTGCGGGCGAAGGAGCTGCGGTACGCCATCGACCTGGCGGACTCGGGGACGCTCCGCACCGAGGACGGGACGCCGCTCGACCCGGACCCGGCCTGGTCGCCGGAGCACCTCCTGCTCGCGGCACTCGTCCGCTGCTCCCTGACCTCGCTCCGCTACCACGCGCGGCGCGCGCAGATCGAGGTGCGCGCGGCGCGCGGGTCGGCGCGCGCGCTCGTGACGAAGCGCGAGAGCGACGGCCGCTACGCGATGGTCGAGGGCGACCTCGACCTCGAGGTGGAGCTCGTGCCGTACCCGGGACCGGAGGAGCTCGAGGCGCTGCTGGTGAAGGCGGAGCGCGACTGCTTCGTCGGCGCGTCGCTCACCGTGAAGCCGGCGTACCGCTGGACGGTGACCTAGCCGGCCTCGAGCGGCGCCATCGTCAGCCCGTAGCGGCGCAACTCCTGCCAGTACATCTCCGCCTGCTCCTTGTGGCCGCTCCACACGACGGCGAGGCCGACGTTGTGGATCCGGTTCGCGAACGCCATGCCGCGGTCGTACGAGACGCTCGGGAGGACGCTCGAGAGCGCGAACGCGACGCCTTGGAACGTGTTGTGGTCGTCGTTGAGGACGATCACATTCCACGGCCTGCCGAGGCCCGTGCCCTCGCCGCGGTCGATCCGTTCGCGTGGCGGCGCGTCGGTCGTCACTTTCGCATGGTAGTGCGGTACCGTCGCCGCGATGACCACCATGGCCTTCGACGTCGACGCGGTGCGGGCGCGCTTCCCTGCCCTCGCCTCCGGTGTCGCGTACCTCGACGGGCCGGGCGGGACGCAGGTGCCGGAGTCCGTGATCGACGCCGTCGCCGGGTATCTGCGGGACTCGAATGCCAACCTCGGCGGTGCGTTCGCGGCGAGCGCGCGCAGCGAGGAGCTCGTCGATGCGGCGCACGCGACGGCGGCGCGGTTCCTCGGCTGCGGCGCCGAGGAGGTGCTCTTCGGCCCGAACATGACGACGCTGAACTTCGCGCTCTCCCGCACCGTCGGGCGCGAGCTGCGCGTCGGGCACGAGATCGTCGTCACGCGCCTCGACCACGACGCGAACGTGGCGCCATGGCTCGAGCTCGCGCACGACCTCGACCTGAAGGTGTCGTTCGTCGAGCTGAACGACGACACCACACTCGACCTCGACGACCTCGAGCGGAAGCTGAGCCCGCTGACGCGCGTCGTCGCGTTCCCGCTCGCGTCGAACGGCGTCGGGACGACGACCGACGCGGCGCGCATCGCGGAGCTCGCCCACTCGGTCGGCGCGCTGGCCTGGGCGGACGCCGTCCACTACGCGCCGCACGGGCCGATCGACGTCGGCGCCCTCGATGTCGACGTCCTGGTCTGCTCGCCGTACAAGTTCTTCGGGCCGCACCTCGGGCTGGCGTTCCTCCGCGACGAGCTGCTCGAGACGTGGCGGCCGTACAAGGTGCGGCCGGCCTCGGGCTGGGAGACGGGCACGCTGCCGCACGAGCTGCTGGCCGGCTTCGTCGCCGCCGTCGATCACCTCGACGAGGTCGGCTGGGAGGGGATCCAGGCGCACGAGCGCGCCCTCGGCGAGCGCTTCCTCGCCGGGCTGCCGCCGGGCGTGACGCTCTACGGCCTGCCGACGATGGACGGCCGCACGCCGACCTTCGCCTTCAACGTCGCGCGCCGCTCGCCGCGCGAGGTCGCCGAGCGGCTCGCCGAGCGGGAGATCGCGGTCTGGAACGGCGACTACTACGCCGTCGAGCTGATGCGGAAGCTCGGCCTGCAGCCCGGGGGCGCCGTCCGCGCCGGCTTCGTCCACTACAACACGACGGACGAGGTCGACCGGCTGCTCACCGTCCTCGGCGAGCTGTGAGCCACGTCGTCGAGCGCTACGCCGGATGAGGCTGCTCGTCCTCGGCGGGACGAAGTTCCTCGGGCGCGCGGTCGTCGAGGCGGTGCTCGCGCGCGGCGACGACGTGACGCTGGCGAACCGCGGCCGGACGAACCCGGAGCTGTTCCCGGACGCGGAGCGGATCGAGATCGACCTCACCGGCGACCTCGCGCCACTCGCGGGGCGCGAGTGGGACGTCGCCGTCGACCTCGACCCGACGCAGCTCCCGCGGCAGACACGGCGCCGAGCGGAGGCGCTGCGGGACGCCGTCGGCCGCTACGTCTTCGTCTCGACGATCTCCGTCTACGCCGACGCATCGCAGCCGGTGGACGAGGAGTCGCCCGTGCTCGACCCGCCCGACCCCGAGCCGGACGAGTTCGACCCCGAGCTCTACGGCGGGCTGAAGGTCGGCTCCGAGCGGGCCGTCCTGGAGGTCTTCGGCGACCGCGCGACGATCGCCCGCGCCGGCCTCCTCGTCGGGCCGCACGACCCCACCGACCGCTTCACGTACTGGCCGGGGCGGCTCGCGGAGGGCGGCGACGCGCTCGCGCCCGGCTCGCCCGACGCGCCGGTGCAGTTCGTCGACGCCCGCGACGTCGGCGCCTGGCTGCCGGAGGCGCCACCGGGCGTCTTCGTCGCGACCGGCCCGACGCGGGCGCTCGGCGAGACGCTCGAGGAGGTCGCGGCGGCGGTCGGAGGCGGCGCGAGGCTCGTGTGGACGGACGAGCAGCGGCTCGTCGACGCGGGAGTCCAGCCGTGGACCGAGCTGCCGCTCTGGCTCCCCGCCGAGGCGCGCGGGTTGATGCACGCCGACATCTCTCGCGCGCTCGCCGCCGGCCTCGCGTTCCGGCCGCTCGCGGAGACGGCGCGGGACACGCTCGCCTGGAGCCTCGACGCGGGCGAGCAGCGGCCCACGCTCTCGCGCGAGCAGGAACGCGAGCTGCTTGGCTGACAAGGACTACTCGGGGACGCCGCTCGGGCGGAAGCTCGGCGCGAAGCCCGGGGTCGAGGTGCTCGTGCTGTTCACGACGCGCCGGGAGGAGCTGGAGCGGCGCTTCCCCGCGCTGAAGGCGACACTCGCGCCGGCCGACGGCCTCTGGGTCGCGTGGCCGAAGAAGGCGGCGAAGCTCGACACCGACCTCGACTTCGACGCGGTGCAGTCCGTCGGCCTCGCCAACGGGCTCGTCGACAACAAGACCGCGTCGATCGACGAGACCTGGCAGGCGATGCGCTTCGTCTACCGCCTGAAGGACCGGCCCTAAGCCGCGTTGTCGGCCTTCGCCGCCTTCGCGGCGGCGGCCCAGCGCGGGTCGTGGCGGCGGATCCGGTCAGGCTCGCGCCCCCGCGCCTCGGCGATCTCGACCGTCAGCCGCTGGAAGCGGACGACGTCCACGACCGGGTGGCGCGTCGGGACGAGGTCGGCCTCGCAGCCGAGCTCCCGCAGCGCGGCGACCGCCGCCTCGGCGCGCTCCGCCGCGCGCCCCTCGCCGCGCAGGACGAACGCGCGCACCGTCTCGTCCACCGCGGCGAGGTAGCCGTGCAGAAGCTGCTCGGTCTCGTACGCCTCGGCCGCGACCCAGGCGCCCTCGCGCAGCTTCAGCACCGCCTCGTGCGCCGTCGCCAGGTCGCGGCCCGCGCCCGCGACGAGGAAGCGCTCGCCGTCGCCGAACGGCGGCAGCGGCGCCTCGAGCTCGGCGGCGACCGCGTCCGGCAGCCACGAGACGTCCTCCCCGTGCAGCGCCGCGATCGCCGCGACCGCGCACGTGTAGCTCGCGGTGTGGCACCAGCTCTCCTCGATCGCGGGCGCCGCGACGACGACCTCGTCGCACAGCTCGGCGATCGGGCCGTCCGGGTTGCCGGTGACGAGCCAGCGCGGGCCGTCCCACGCGCGCGCCGCCTCGAGGGTGAGCATCGTGTCGGCCTCGTGCGAGACGATCACGAGCAGGTCGGCCTCGCGCCGCGGCCGCAGGACGAGCTCGAGCGCCTGCACCGCGTCCCCGCCCGTCATCGCCGCGTGGAACGACGTGCCGCAGCCGGTGAAGAGGAGCCGCGCGCCGGCCGGAAACCGCTTGTCGGTGGGCACCTGGGCGAGCCACTCGGGCTGCGCGGCGATCGCCCGCCGTGTGATCTCTCCCGCCATCGGACCCGTCTATACCATCGAAGAGCGATGAGCGTCTTCCAGCGGAGCACCCTCGACAACGGCCTGCGCGTCCTTACGGCCGACCTGCCGCACGCGCAGTCGGTGACCGTGATGGTGATGCTGGCGGCCGGCTCGCGCTACGAGACCGCCGAGACGAACGGCATCGCCCACTTCTCGGAGCACATGTTCTTCAAGGGCACCGAGCGGCGGCCGAGCGCGCGCCAGATCGCAGGCGAGATCGACGCGATCGGCGGCGAGTTCAACGCCTTCACCGGCAAGGAGTACACGGCCTACTACGTCAAGTGCGCGGCCGAGCATCGCGACGTCGCGCTCGACGTGATCGTCGACATGCTCCGCAACTCGCGCTTCGACTCTGAGGAGATCGACCGCGAGAAGGGCGTCATCGTCGAGGAGATGAACATGTACTTCGACACGCCCCGGGACTTCGTCGGCGGCGTCTACGAGCAGCTCCTCTACGGCGACCAGCCGCTCGGCTGGGACATCCTCGGCCGCAAGGAGACGATCCGCGGCGCGTCGCGCGACACGTTCATGGGCTACCTCGACCGCTGGTACAAGCCCGAGCGGATGATCCTCGGCGTCGCGGGCCGCACGGGCGACGACGTGCTCGAGCGCGCAGAGGCGCTGCTCGGCGACCTCGCCCCGACCTCGACCGGGACGCCCGCGCCGGTGCAGCCGTACGCGAACGGGCGGGTCAGCGTCTTCACGAAGCAGTCCGACCAGGCGCACATCGTCCTCGGCGTCCACAGCTACCCGCTCGAGCACCCCGACCGGTACGCGCTGCAGCTTCTCGCCACCGTCCTCGGCGGCGGCATGTCGTCGCGCCTCTTCACCGAGGTGCGCGAGCGCCGCGGCCTTGCCTACTACGTCTACGGGCTCAACCACAGCTACACCGACGCGGGCTCGCTCTACACGCAGGCCGGCGTGGACATCAACCGGATCGACGACGCCGTCTCGACGGTCGCGGCCGAGCTGAAGAAGATCGCGGCCGAGCCGGTGCCGGCGGACGAGCTCGAGAAGGCGCGCAGCTTCGCCAAGGGCCGGTTCGTCCTCCAGCTCGAGAGCCCGCAGGGCCTGATCATGTTCGGCCTCCGCAAGGAGGTGCTCGAGCGGCGCGTGCCCGACCCGGAGGAGGTGCTCGCCGGACTCGACGCGGTCACGGCCGAGGACGTCCAGCGGGTCGCGCAGGACCTGATCTCGGACGAGCGGCTGCGGCTCGCGGTGATCGGCCCGTTCGACGACGCCGCGCGGTTCGAGAAGCTGCTCTCGTGACCGGCCGCGAGGCTCCGATGGTGATCTGGCCGCGCGACGTCGTGCGCCTCGTCCGCGCGCTCTGGGCCGCCGTGCGCGGCCGAGGCCGGCGCTCCTAGCTCGCGGCACGGAAACGCCGGGCTCGCACCCGGCGCTTCACCTGCTGTTGGACGGCCTGGCTCCTGGTCGGCGGTCCAGTTGGCACCTGGTCCCGGACTCGCCCGTCAATGTGCCTTCGACCCTCGAAGCCGTCCTGACGCTTGCGTTTCTAGCATTCGAATTGGACGTTGGAAAGCCTGCAGTGGTTAGCGGCAGGTTTGCGAATCAGATTTCGACGGTTTTCAGGTCGTTCTCGATGATCGCCCGGTCGTCCTCGTCGGCGATCCGGGCGGCCACCTCGCGGCCGAGGTCGAGGAAGCGGCGGGCCTCGTCGCGGGTGCCCGCGAGCGCGTGCGCGCGGGCGAGCGCCTCGTACGCTGCGGGCAGGTCGAACTCCTCCATCTCGCCCGGGGAGGCCTCGACGATGGCGAGGCAGCGCTGCGCGTGGTGGAGCGCGCCCTCCGGCTGGCCGAGCAGCACGTGCACGCGGGAGCACTGCCACTGGCTGCGCGCGCGGTTCGCGGCGGTCGCGCCGCCGTGGAGCCAGTGGTACGCGGAGGCGTGGGCGCAGTGGAGCATCTCGTCGTCCTCCTCCTGCGTCCGGCCGTCCTTCTCGATCAGCGTCCAGGTGCGGTTGAAGAGGTCGATCCCGAGCCGGCGGTGCGTCTCGCGCTCGAGCGCCTCGGAGGCGGTTCCCATCACGGTCTCCTTCCCGTCGATCAGCGGTTGCAGCCCCTGCAGGACGGCCTTCAGCTCGGCCGAGCGCAGCGCCGTGCGGCGCTGGTGGTCGACGAGCAGCCGCCGGATGTCGGCCGGCTCGCCGGCGTCGAGCAGCGCGGCGATCTCGTCGAGCGGCAGCTCGAGCCGGCGCAGCCGCCGGATCGCCTCCGCCCGCGCGACCTGGCCCGGCGCGTAGAGCCGGTAGCCGGAATCCGGGTCGACCGAGTCCGGCCGCAGCAGGCCGACCTCGTCGTAGTGGCGGAGCGCCTTCACCGTCAGGCCGGTGAGGCGCGAGAAGCGCCCGATCGAGAGCAGGGACTCCATCGCGCCGGACGATGGTGCCTCCCCCAGCGGGAGAGTCAAGAGCGAAAGCGGGGGAGCCGCCGCCGACTCCCCCGCCCGAAGCGTTATCGGCTCAGCCGTCCTGTTCTTGCGCGGACTCGGACGCGGCCCGGTCCTGGATCTCCGAGACGACCGTCGGGTCCGCCAGAGTCGTCGTGTCGCCGAGCGGCCGGTTCTCCGCGACGTCGCGGAGGAGGCGCCGCATGATCTTGCCGCTGCGCGTCTTCGGCAGCTCCGGCGTGAAGACGATGTTCGCGGGCTTGGCGATCGGGCCGATCTTCTGGGCGACGTGGTCGCGGAGCTCCTGCAGCTTCTCGACCGTTCCCTCGCGGCCGGCCTTCAGCGTCACGTAGGCGACGATCGCCTCGCCGGTCGTCGCGTCCTTGCGCGAGGTGACCGCGGCCTCGGCGACGTCGTGGTGGTCGACGAGCGCCGACTCGACCTCGATCGTCGAGATGCGGTGGCCGGAGACGTTCATCACGTCGTCGACGCGGCCGAGCAGCCAGAAGTCGCCGTCCTCGTCGATCCGCGCGCCGTCGCCGGCGAAATAGAGGTTCTCGTACTTCGACCAGTACGTGTCGCGGAACCTCCGGTCGTCGCCGAAGATCCCGCGCAGCATCGACGGCCACGGCCGCTTCAGGACGAGGTAACCGCCGCCGCCCGGCCCGACCTCGTTCCC
>JAFAIV010000176.1 GCA_019236545.1 Actinomycetota bacterium
TAGCAGGCTCGAAATGGAGCTAGTCGGACTCGAACCGACGACCTCCTGGGTGCGATCCAGGCGCTCTCCCAGCTGAGCTATAGCCCCGCGGCGGCCTAGTGTAGCTCGGCCGCCGAGGCGCCGGACCCGGCGTCCTTGTCGCGCAAATGGCCCTCGCGGATCGTGCGCGCCATGTCCGCGGACTCCTCGCGGTACCAGCTCCCATCCTCGAACTGGATCGCCGGATAGAGCGACTGGCCGGTGCCGGAGCGGAGCGCGTCCCGCTTCGAGCGGCGGACAGGGCCGGGCACCCGCTCGTAGTCGACGCCCGCCTCCATGAGCGCCTTCTCGACGCGCCAGCAGGGGTGCGCGCCGATCTTCACCCATTGGGACGAGCAGCGGTAGAGCTTCACGGCCATCACGCGCCTCCTCTCACCACGCCACGGCGACGGGACCTACGATACGCCCGTGCTCGCCACGTACGAAATCGACCCGCCGGCTTGGGCCGAGACGCTCACGATCCTCCAGTCGATCAGCCTCGCCGACGGGCCCGCGCACGTGCGGGCGCGCGTGGTCGAGACGGACGGGACGCGGGTGACGATCGACTTCCCGGCGCTCGACGGGGAGACGGACGCCGCGCAGCTCCTCGCCGGGTGCGTGCTCGGCGAGTGGGGCGACCGCGGTGACGTCGCGTCGTGCCGGCTCGTCTCCGTGGAGTGGCCGGACGGCCTCCCCGGGCCTGCGTTCGAGGCCGAGCCGCGGGTCACGGTCGGGGCGATCGTCAAGCCAGCGCTCGGGCTGACGCCGGCGGAGGCCGGCCGAGTCGCGGCCGAGCTCGCCGCGGGCGGCGCCGACCTGATCAAGGACGACGAGATGATGACGTCGCCCGCCTACTCGCCCCTCCTCGACCGGATCCGCGCAGTCGCCGCGGCGATCCCGCCTCACGTCCGGTACGCGGCGAACATCAGCGGGCCGGTCGAGACGCTGCTGGCGCGCGCGGAAGCCGCGGTCGAGGCGGGCGCCGGCGCCCTGATGGTGAACGCGTTCCTCCAGGGGCTCGGCTCGATCCAGGCGCTCCGCGCAGCCGATTTCGGGGTGCCGATCTTCGTCCACCGCGTCGGCTCCGCCTTCCTGCGCCGCAGCGAGCGCGTGTCGGTCTCGGCGCGCGTCCTCGCCGAGGTGACGAGGCTGCTCGGCGGCGACTACGTCCAGGTCGGCTCGTTCTCGGAGCGGATGTTCGACACGGACGACGAGGTGCGGGAGCAGATCGCCGCCTCGCACGAGCCGCTCGGCGGCGCGCGGCGCGCGACAGCAGTGATCGGCGGCGGCGTCGGTCCAGGCACGATCGCCGCCGACCTTGCCCGCGCCGGTACTCGCGAGGGCGTGATGGTGCTGCTCGGCTCGGCTGCGTACGTCCACCCGGACGGGCTGCGCGCCGGCGTCGCGGCCGCGGTCGCCGCGGCGCGCTAAGGCGCGCGCCTCGCCGTCCGATCACCGGTGGAGTGGCCTGGCAGGCGGTCATTGGTAGGCACCTGGTCCCGTTGCCGTGCGACGAGCGCGGCGTCTGGCGCTCGCCCGACGGCGAGCTCGAAGCGCTGCTCTTCGACGGGCGGGGAACCGTCGCGGCCGCGATCGAGGCGGCCGGCTGGGACGGCGCCGACGCCTACGTCCACTGGCTGCCGGAGTACGCGCCGCTGCCGGTCGACGCCGCGACCGCGACGCCGCGGCTCTGCGCCGTCTGGGGCGACTGGAACGTGGCGGGCCGGGCCATCCGCCTGCTGCGCGACGTCCTCGCGGCGGCCGCCGTCGACCTGCCGGGGGTCGAGCGGCTCCGCCACGCGGGGTACGAGCGGGTCGCGGCGGTGCTGCCGTGGGGCTGGGACCCGGGCACGGGAAGCCACCCGGTGGAGGCGCCACGCGAGATCGACGTCCTCTTCGCCGGCTCCCGCAACCCGGCGATCCACGCCGAGCGCGAGCGGCTCCTGGCGCGGCTCGCGGCTCTCGGCGACCGGCATCGCGTCGAGATCGTCTCCGGTGTGTCGCCGGAGGAGTTCCAGGCGCTGCTCCGCCGGGCGAAGCTCGTCTTCAACCGGAGCGTGCGCGG
>JAFAIV010000255.1 GCA_019236545.1 Actinomycetota bacterium
TGACCGGGCACGCGGTCGGCCTTTACGCAGGGCTGGGGCTGATCGGCGTCGTCCTCGTTCTCGGCACGTTCTACGCGCGGCGCGAGCGGCGGCGGCAATGAGGCGCCGGACGCGCATCCTCCTCGTGGGCGCGGTTGCGGTCGGCGCGCTCCACCTCGCCGGATCTGCGCTCGCCGCGCCGCCGATCGCGCGCCCGAACCCGAGCCTGGCGCTGCTCCAGGTCGACTACGCGGCGACTCCGACCGCGCCGGACGGGACGCCGACGACGTTCGCTCCGCTGAGCACGAAGGTGATCGACGCTGCGGTGCACGACCAGACGTTCCTGACGTTCGTGCTGCGTGACGACCTCGGTGGCTTCCTCCCGGCTCCCGTCGGGGCGTTCGTCCTCGCCGGCCCCACCGGCCACGTGATCGCCGGCAACCAGAAGGGCCCGACGGAGATCCCGCAGTTCGCGCAGGCCGCCGGCGGAGACGTGAACAGCTTCGCGTTCCTCGGCGAGGCGCCGTCCGGGCCGGCCCAGCCCGGGACACAGCCCGTTCCGCTCCCGCCGCCGACGAACAACAACAACGTTCCGCCCCCCAACACCGGATTCAGCGGCAACCCGACACCGCCGCCTCCGCCGGCGACGACGACGACCGAGACCGGCCCGGCGACCACGACGGAGCCCACGACCACGCGGCCGCGGCCGACGACGACCTCGCCGACGACCACCTCGCCCACCACGACCACGACGCCCACGACGACCGTGGTGACGTCCACGTCCGCCACCTCGACCGGCACCACCACGACCTCGGGAGGGGGCGGTGGCGGCGGCGGTGGCGGCGGCGGTGGTGGTGGCGGCGGCGGCGGCGGCTCGTGCGGCACGACCGGCCTCACGATCGACAGCGACCACTCGACCTGCATCCTCACGGCGACCAACATGGCCCCCGGAGGCTCGGTCGCGGAGGTGTTCACGTTCCGCAACGACTCGGGCGCGCCGTTCACGCTCTCGATGCAGGCGTTCGGCACCTCGAACGCGCTCTGGAACCAGCTGCGGCTCGCGATCTGGCAGGTCGGCACGGCCGCACCGAACCCGTTTCCGCAGCTCACCTGGTGGACGACGCAGGCCAACACGATCACGACGCTGAACGCGGGTGAGTCCCAGCAGTACAACATCGAGCTCTTCCTGCCGACTACCGCCGGTAACAACGTGATGGGACTGACGGCGACGATCGACTTCAAGTGGACGGCTCAGGGCTGAGAGCGCTGAGACGACGTTCACTAGAACGAGGGATTCAGGTTGCGGCACGCGTCACTAGAGTGGGTGATGCGATGACTGCGGCGCGCTCACGGAGCGCTCATCGCCGGCGCAGGACTGTCCTGGCGGGCGTTGTGGCGCTCATCGTCTGCATCGTCGGCGGCCTTGCCGCCTACGGCGCGTCCGCCGACAACGGCACCTGTAGCCCGGCGCCCGGCATCGTCGAGTGCACGACGACGACGCTCTCGGTGAGCCCGGCCTCGCCGATGGCGGGCCAGCAGCTGACGTTTACCGCGACCGTCACCGACACCGTCGCGGGCGGCTTCGGAGCGCCGCACGGGACCGTCAACTTCTTCGCGAACGGCATCCAGATCGCAGCCGGTGTGACGCTCGTCCCCGGAAGCGGCGCCTCGTCGACCGCGACCTTCCAGACGGGCCTCGGCTCGAGCGACTACACGGTCACCGCCACGTACAACTCCGACTCCACCAACGACTGGGCGGCGAGCACGAGCGCGCCGTTCGGCCTCACCGTCGGCGGGGTCACGTATCACGACACGACGACGTCGCTGCAAGCCGACAACTCGACCGTCAACACGGGGACGCCGATCACGTTCAGCGCGCACGTCGCCGTCACCGACGGCAGCGGGCTCATCCCCGCGGGGACGGTCACGTTCCGCGACAAGAACGACCCGAACCAGCCCGTGCTGCTCGGCGCGACCACGCTCGACGCGAACGGCAACGCGTCGCTGACGACCGCGCTCGGCCCGGGGACGCACACGATCCTGGCGATCTACACCGGGCCGAAGGACAGCACGTTCAACTCGTCCACGAGCCCCGAGCTGACGGTCTCGGTCAACGCGCCGCAGCAGGCAGTGGGGACGGCGACTGCGCTCGTGTCCGACCGGTCGTCGATCACTGCGGGCGGCACGGTCAACTTCACCGCGCACGTCACGCTCGCCGGCTCGAACTCGGTCGTCACGAGCGGGACGGTGATCTTCCGCAGCGACCAGTCGACCGTTCCGCTCGGGTCGTCGACCCTCGACGGCAACGGCAACGCGACGATCGGCTACAGCAGCTTCGGGGCCAGCGCCAACATCACGGCGTATTACCAGGGCGTGGCGGGGCAGTTCCTCCCGTCCACGTCGCTGCCGCTCGGCCTCACGGTCGTCGCGCCGCCGCACGCGACCTCGCTGACGCTCCTGAACCAGCCGCTGACCGCGACTCAGGGTTCGACCGTCAGCCTCTCTGCGCGGCTCTTCGACACGACCCTCGGGACGGCTGTGCCGGACGGTGAGAGCGTTGCCATCTCCTTCGGCCAGCACGAGTCCTGCACCGGCACGACGAGCGGCGGCGTCGTCACCTGCTCCGTCTACGTCTCCGACCCGCAGGGCGTCTACACGGTCAACCTGAGCTTCGCTGGCGACACGGCGCAGAACCTCGCCGGCTCGACCGGCACGGGGAGCATCACGGTCAGCGCGGGCACGAAGACGCCGACGACGCTGACGTACCTCGGCGACTCGAGCGACCTCCCGGGCGCCACGGCGACGCTCTCGGCGAAGCTGACGGACCCGCTCAACGCGCCGGTCGGAGGCAAGCTGCTCTCCTTCGTCCTCGGCACCCACTCCTGCTCCGCGACGACGGCGAGCTCTGGGATCGCCACCTGCACCGTGACCCTGGCCGCGAACGAGACGCCCGGCCCGCTGAGCCTGTCGGTGACGTTCGACGCGAGCAGCGACCCGCTCTTCATCGGCTCGAGCATCAGCCCCGCCTTCACCGTCCTGAAGCGCCCGACGACGCTCGCGTTCACGTCCGACAACCCGACCTTCGGCACGGTCAACTCCACCGTGACCCTCAAGGGCACGATCGTCGACACCCTGACGGGCACGCCGATATCGAATGAGCCGGTGACGCTCACGATGAGCGGCACGGGTGGGTCCCTCAGCTGCGCGGGGACGAGCGACTCGACCGGCCATGTCTCGTGCCCGGTGACGCTGACGCTCCCGGTCGGCCAGTACGCGCTCTCGCTCGCTTTCGCCGGCGACGCGACGTACGCGAGCTCCACCGGTCACGACGGGCTCTTCTCGATCACGCGCCCGAGCTCGCTCGCGCTCACCGCGCCCGCGAGCGCCGCGTACGGCGACACGATCACGGTCGGCGGCGTCCTGACCGACCCGAGCCTGCAGCCGGCGGCGCCCATCGCCGGCCGTCTGGTGACCTTCACGTTCGGCTCGCTCGCGAGCCAGACCTGCACCGGCACGACCAACGCGTCCGGCGCGGTGAGCTGCCAGATCCAGCTCCTGCAGAAGCCGAGCACGACGCCCGGAACGCTCACCGGCACGTTCACCGGCGACGCGACCTACGGCGCAGCGACGGCGACGAAGCAGATCACCGTCACGAAGCGCACCCTCGTGCTCGGCCTCACCGCCCCGGCGGTGGCGCTCCAGGGCGCTCCCGTGACGCTGACCGCGACGCTCGGCAACGTCGTCGCGGGCGACGCCCCGACGCTGCCGATCGGCTTCGGCTTCGACACGCGTACGCCGTGCGCCGTCGTGCCGACCAGCACGACCGTCGCGAGCTGCGCCTTCTCGACCACCGGGCTGATGGGGCCGACCACCGGCACGGCGAGCTTCGCCGGCAACGACTACTACAACCCCGCCACCGCCCGCAATACGACGACGATCGTCTACGCCCCGGCCCCCGGGACCGGTGAGTTCGTCGTCGGCAACCTGAACTCGGCGGTGGGCACGGCGGTCACGTTCTGGGGCTCGCAGTGGTCGAGGCTCAACTCGCTCAGCGGCGGCCCGGCGCCCGACGAGTTCAAGGGCTTCGCGTCGAACGCGACGACGCTCGCCTGCGGGATCACCTGGACGGCCGGCCCCGGCGACAGCCAGAAGCCGCCGTCGGGTCCGCTGCCCGCGTACCTCGGCGTCCTCGTCTCGAGCGCCATCGGCAAGAGCGGCTCGACGATCTACGGCAACTCGGTGGGCGTCGTCGTGGTGCGGACGAACTCGGGCTACGACGACGACCCGGGCCACGCCGGCACGGGCACGATCGTGGCGACGGTCTGCGGGCAGACGAGCGCACCGCCGCCGCTCCCGACCACGCTGACCTACACCGGCGATACGTCCGTCAACTCCGGCGGCACCGCGACCCTGAAGGCCAAGCTTCTCGACTCGAACGGCCAGCCCGTCGTCGGACGGACCGTCCAGCTTCGCCTCGACAGCCAGACCGCCTGCACCGGGACGACGGGCGGCGACGGCCAGGCCTCGTGCCAGTCCTCGGTGCCCGTCGTCACCGCGACGAGGACGTACTCCGTCTACCTGACCTTCGCCGGCGACTCGATGTACGGCGCGAGCAGCGGGACCGGCACGGTCACGGTGAAGGCGAACGGCGGCGGCCTGCACTACGAGTCCCTGCTCGCCGACCCGAGCGTCGCCGCGGGCGCCACGGTCTCCCCGGCGCAGGTGCTGACCATCGTCGCGATGGACGACTCGCCGATCAGCGGGATGACCGTGACGATCGACGGCCAGTCCGTCCCGGTGCTGCTCTCGCCGACCAGCGGCTGGCCCTCGAACTACGTGGACAACAACGGCGGCTCGCGCTCGAACCGCTACCAGATGCTCGCCGCGTTCTCCGCCCCGCTCACGCTCGGCGCGCACACGATCCAGGTCACCGCCTACGACAGCGACGGCGACGTCGACGTCTGGAGCTGGCCGATCACCGTCTCGGGCACGGTCAACGGCCCGAACAAGCCGCCCACGCCCCCGTGCACGCTGCTGAGCTGGCTGCTCGTCTGGTTCCGCCAGTTCGGCTGCCGGTAGTCCCGCCTACAATCCGGCGCATGGCGACGACCGAGCCGGGCGCCGCTGGCTGGCGCGAGTCGTACGAGGCGTCGCCGGAGCGGGAGGGGGAGCTGTTCTCGACGATCTCGGGTGTCGAGAACGAGCCGCTCTACTCCCCCGAGAACGTGGAGCTCGACTACGACCGCGATCTGGGCTGGCCGGGCACCTATCCGTTCACGCGCGGCGTCTATCCGTCGATGTATCGCGGGCGGCTGTGGACGATGCGGCAGTTCGCGGGGTTCGGGACGGCCGAGGAGACCAACGAGCGGTTCCGGTACCTGATCGCGCACGGGAACACGGGCCTGTCGACGGCGTTCGACATGCCGACGCTGATGGGCTACGACAGCGACCACCCGCGCTCGCTCGGCGAGGTGGGGCGCGAGGGCGTGGCGATCGACTCGCTCGCCGACATGGAGACTCTGTTCGACGGGATCCCGCTCGGCGACGTGTCGACCTCGATGACGATCAACGCGCCGGCGGCGATGCTGCTCGCGTTCTACGCGTGCGTCGGCGAGCTCCAGGGCGTCCCGCTCGCGCGGCTGCGCGGCACCGTCCAGACGGACATCCTCAAGGAGTACATCGCGCAGAAGGAGTGGATCTTCCCGCCGGGGCCGTCGATGCGGCTGGTGGTGGACATGATCGAGTGGTGCGCGCGGGAGATGCCGCTGATGCACCCGGTCTCGATCTCGGGCTACCACATCCGGGAGGCGGGCTCGACGGCGGCGCAGGAGCTCGCGTTCACGCTCGCGGACGGGTTCGCCTACGTGGAGGCGTGCCTGGAGCGCGGCCTCGACGTCGACGAGTTCGCGCCGCGGCTGTCCTTCTTCTTCAACGCGCACCTGGACTTCTTCGAGGAGATCGCGAAGTACCGGGCCGCGAGGCGGATCTGGGCGACGCAGCTGCGCGACAAGTACGGCGCGAAGAACCCGCGCTCGTGGCTGATGCGCTTCCACACCCAGACGGCCGGGGTCTCGCTGACGGCCCAGCAGCCCGAGGTGAACCTGATCCGCACCGCGATCGAGGCGCTCGCGGCCGTCCTCGGCGGCACGCAGTCCCTGCACACGAACAGCTTCGACGAGGCGCTGGCGCTGCCGACCGAGCACGCCGTCCGGCTCGCGCTGCGGACGCAGCAGGTGATCGCGCACGAGACCGGCGTCGTGAACACGATCGACCCGCTGGGCGGCTCCTACTACCTGGAGCACCTCACCTCGGAGCTGGAGCGGCAGGCCTACGAGTACTTCGACCGGATCGAGCATCTCGGCGGCGTCGTGGCCGCGATCGAGGAGAACTTCCAGCAGCGCGAGATCGCCGACGCCGCATACCGCTACCAGTCCGAGGTCGAGAAGGGTCAGCGCGTCGTCGTCGGGGTCAACCGCTACCAGCTCGACGAGGAGCAGCCGCTCGAGATCCTCCGCATCGACCCGGCCCTCGAGCAGAAGCAGGTCGAGCGCGTCCAGGCCGTCCGCGCCCGCCGCGACAGCGCCCTCGTCCAGGCGACCCTCGCCGAGCTCGAGCAGGCCGCCGCCGGCGACACGAACCTGATGGAGCCCATCCTCGCCTGCTCCCGCGCCTACGTGACGATGGGCGAGATGTGCGACGCCCTCCGCGAGACCTGGGGCACCTGGCGCGAGACGCCCGTCTTCTGACTAGGCTCACGTCGATGGCAGGGAAGATCCGCGTGGTCGTCGCGAAGCCGGGCCTGGACGGGCACGACCGCGGCGCCAAGATCATCGCGCGAGCGCTCCGCGACGCAGGCATGGAGGTCATCTACACCGGCCTCCACCAGACGCCCGAGCAGATCGTCGAGACCGCGATCCAGGAGGACGCCGACGCCGTCGGCATCTCGATCCTCTCCGGCGCCCACATGACGCTCGTGCCGCGCATCCTCGAGCTGCTGCGCGAGAACGGGGCGGAGGACGTCGTCGTCCTCGTCGGCGGCACGATTCCGGAGGACGACGCCGACGAGCTGCGCCGCCAGGGGGTCGCCGGCGTCTTCGGGCCCGGCGCGCCCACGAGCGAGATCGTCGACTTCCTGAAGGGCGCCGTCACCGCGTGAGCGTGCCCGTCGTCCGCGAGGGCGCCGTCGCCGTCGTCACCATCGACCGCCAGGAGGCGCTCAACGCGCTTGACGTCCCGACGCTGACCGAGCTCCGCGACGTCCTGCGCGGGCTCCGCGACGACCCGGAGGCGCGCGTCGTCCTCCTCACCGGCGCCGGGGAGAAGGCGTTCGTCGCGGGCGCAGACATCAAGTACATGAGCGGCCTCGACGCCGACGGCGCGAAGGCGTGGGGGGCGCTCGGGCACGAGGCGGCGACGCTCCTCGAGACGATGCCGAAACCGACGATCGCGGCCGTCAACGGCTTCGCGCTCGGCGGCGGCTGCGAGCTGGCCCTCGCGTGCGACATCCGTTACGCGGCGCCGCGCGCGCGGTTCGGCCAGCCGGAGATCAACCTCGGCATCGTCCCCGGTTGGGGCGGCACGCAGCGGCTCGCGCGCGTCTGCGGGCTCGGCGTCGCCAAGGAGCTGATCCTCACCGGCCGCAACGTCGACGCCGAGGAGGCGCTGCGCATCGGCCTGGTGAACGCGATCGCCGACCCGGTGCTCGCGCACGCGCTCGAGGTCGCCACCGCGCTCGCCGCGAAGAGCCCGGTCGCGCTCGGCATCGCCAAGCGTCTGCTCAACCTCTCCCCCGGCGCGCTCGACCGCGAGGCCGAGGAGTTCGGCGACCTCTTCGACTCCGAGGACGCCAAGGAGGGCCTGACGGCCTTCGCCGAGAAGCGCGAGCCGCGCTTCGTCGGCCGTTAGCTAGTAGGGGTCTTTGGCGAAACGGCGGCTGTGTCACCGGGCCGCGCTCGGCGGCACGCTGCCGCGTCCTCAGTCGCGTCGATAGCTGCGGCTATCGACCCTCCCTGCGTCCTTGCATCGCACTCGCCGATCGCGCCTCAGCGACGAGCACCGTTCCGCCGAAGACCCCGAGGGAGGACTCGCAGGCGCGGCCGCGTACTCGTAGGCCCATGCGCCTCCGTCTCGCACTGGCGGGCGCGCTCGCGGCGGGCCTGGCGGCGGCCGCACCGGCGGGTGCGTCCACCAACTCACAGCTTGCGGGTCTCCAGGTCGCCCTGCGCGCGCAGGGCCTCTACACGGGGCCCATCGACGCGATCGCAGGCCCGATGACCGTCGCGGCCGTCCGCGCCTTCCAGCGCACGCACGGCATGGCTGTGACCGGGATCGCGGACGCGCGCACGCGGGTCGCGATGGGCCCGCTCGGCCGTCATCTCTTCGGCTCGCGCGGCCTCGCGCGCGGCTGTTTCGGCTGGGACGTCGCGGTGCTCCAGTTCCTGCTCCTGAAGCACGGCATCCAGGTGCCGGTGAACGCGTACTTCGACGCGCCGACCGTCCGCGGCGTCGAGACCTACCAGCGGCGGCTCGGGATCGACGCCGACGGCGTCGTCGGCACGCGCACGCTCGCCGCGCTCGGGCTGCAGCAGCGGATTCCCACGCCCGTTACGCGCACCAACGCTCCGCCGCGGCGCTACACGGTAAGGCCCGGCGAGTCGCTGACCGCGATCGCGCAGCGCTTCCGGACGACGATCGGCGTCCTCGCGAGCCTGAACCACCTCGACCCTGCGAAGCCGCTCCTGATCGGCACCGTCCTGCGCCTGCCCGGCGTCGTCACCGGCCTGCAGCCCGCCTCGGCCGCGATCGCCGGCGTCTCGTCCGTCCGCGCCTCGCTCGACCGGTGGTCGGCCGCGTACGGCGTCGACCCGCACCTCGCCCGCGCGCTCGCGTG